>NZ_PSQF01000059.1:0-18099 GCF_003324125.1 Subdoligranulum sp. APC924/74
TTTTGGCAACGCAGATGCCGTGCCGCAGCCGCCGGAGCGGTGCTTAAGCCGTCAGGCGGGAATTGTGCGGTGTTGCCCTAATTCTGCAATTCCGTTCGCTTTCGCCCAGTAAGCGCCTGCCCATCAAATCAGTAGTACTTAAAATACCCCACATGCTGCGGCTGGTTATCTTCTACCAGGATGGTAAAGCCGCCGGGGTTTACTTCGGTCTGCTTGCCAAAGGCGGTGCGGACAATCAGGTGCGGGCCGTTGTTCAGGATAATCTCCGCGGACTGCTCCTTACCCACGCGGCGGTAGTGCAGCACATCGGCGCTGGCTTCCACCAGCTCCATGCTGCCGCCGTCAAAGGCATCGCAGTTGCGGCGCAGGCGGGCCAGGTTGCTCAGCGGCACGCGCAGGCGGCGCTCGGTGGAGTTCCAGTCAAAATACGCACGGTTGAACGGGTCGCGGTAGCCCTGCATCCCGATCTCATCGCCATAATACACGCAGGGCACGCCGGGCAGGGTGTACAGCATGGCGTAAGCCAGCAGCACGCGGCGCAGGGCATCATCAATGCGGTCGCCGGGGATCATGCGCTTGCTCTGCCAGTAGCGGTCGCGGCCATTGGCGGGTTCGCCTGCAATGGCGGTAATACCGCGCTCGGTATCGTGGGTGGAAAGGAAGTTCATTGCGCAGTCCAGCGCCGGTTTGGGGTAGTTTTCGCAGATGGACATGATCTGCTCCCCCACCGCGCTGGCATCCTCGCCGCGGGCAAAAGCCACAGCTGCATTGCGGAACGGGTAGTTCATGGTAGCATCCAGCCCATGGCCGCGCAGGTAGGTGCGGCGGTGGTCGAACGCTTCCTTGGTGGTGGCGTCCTCCCACACTTCGGCGATGAGCAGCTTGTCCTCGCCGTGGGCTTTGACGGCGGCACGGATCTTTTCGATAAAATCATCAGGCAGTTCATCCGCCACATCCAGCCGGAAGCCGGAAGCCCCCAGCCCCAGCCATGTATCAATCACGCCACCCTTGCCGCAGACAAAGTTGCCGTAAGAGGGGTCCTCCTCCTCCACTTCGGGCAGGGTCTCAAAGCCCCACCAGCTGCGGTAGCCGCCGACATAACCGGAATCGAAGTCATACCAGCTGCGGTAGGGCGAATTGCGGTCACGGTAAGCGCCACCGGGGCCATAGCGGCCTTCGCGGTTAAAATAGAGTGAATCCGAACCGGTGTGGCTGAACACGCCATCCAGAATAATGCGGATGCCGTGTTTTTTGGCCTCGGCGCACAGGGCGGCAAAATCCTCGTTGGTGCCCAGCAGTGGATCGGCTTTCAGGTAGTTGGCCGTATTGTAGCGGTGGTTGGCGTGGGCCTCAAAAATGGGGTTCAGGTAAATGCAGGTAACGCCCAGCTCTTCCAGGTAAGGCAGCTTTTGCTGGATGCCCGCAAAATCGCCGCCGTAATAGTCCATGTTCAGGTAGCCATCGCTCTGCTCATTGGGCCAAAAATACGGCTCGCCGGTTTTATCCGGACGGTAAATGCGGTCCGCAAAGGGCAGCGGCTTGTTGGGTACGCCCTCATAAAAGCGGTCCGGGAAGATCTGGTACATCGTACCGTCTTTGATCCAGTCCGGGGTCTTGAAGTCCGGCTCGTACACCGTCAGCTGCCAATCCAGGCCATTCACCCAGGTCAGCTCACCTTCCCCGTTGGCGGTGCGATAAATCTTGCGGAAATCCGTGTACAGGTCAAAGTGGTAAAAATACAATCCCGATGTGGTGGGGGCCAGCTGGAACACAAAATGGTTTACGCCGGGGGTCTGGCCGTCAAAATTCATGCGGTAATGCACGGGGTCTTCGCGGTCTTTGGTCAGCACCAGGTGTGGGTCCACATAGCCCAGTCTTTCCGGCACAGTCAACCGCCAGGTAACGGTCTGCCCCGCCGGAACTGCACCAAACGGTGTTTTATACTCCGCACAGCGGGAGTTAAAAAAAGTATGCGTTGGTTGTTCAGGCAAACAAATCAATCCTTACATTGAACAAGTGTACAAAAACAGCCGTGACCCACTGGCGCCGGCAAATTCAAGTCGGCTGCCGGGATCGCGGCTGTTCGTTTATTTTATTGTACGGGCAGCGTGTGTACGTTCACAGCTGCACACGCGCCCGCACTGCGGTTAAAGCTCTGCTTTGGGCAGATTATTTAACCGGGGTAGCGCCCCAGATATCGCGGGCGTAATCCATGATGGAACGGTCGGCGGAGAAGATGCCGGCGTTGGAGATGTTCATCAGGCTCATACGGTTCCAGGTCTGCTTCTGCTTGTACAGTTCCTGCACGGTGTGCTGGGCACGGCGGTAATCCTTGAAGTCAGCCAGAACCATGTACGGGTCAGAGTTGCGCAGGTTGTTGGTAACCTCGCTGAAGTTCTCACCGTTCCAGCCCTTTTCCAGCATATCCAGAACTGCCATGGCAACATTATCATCAGAGATGAATGCCTGCGGATGGTAGCCCATGCCTTTCAGTGCGTTGACTTCGGGGGTCAGCATGCCAAAGATGATCTCGTTGTCCTTACCGGCGGCATCGGCGATTTCCACGTTCGCGCCGTCCAGGGTGCCCAAGGTGATTGCGCCGTTCAGCATGAACTTCATGTTGCCGGTGCCGGAAGCCTCGGTGCCGGCCAGAGAGATCTGCTCGGACACTTCGGAAGCGGGCATCAGGCGTTCAGACAGGGAGACACAGTAGTCTTCCAGGTAGACAATGCGCAGCTTATCTTTAACAGCGGGATCGTTGTCAATCAGCTTGCCCAGCTTGCAGATCATGCGGATCATCTGCTTGGCCATGTAGTAGCCGGGGGCAGCCTTGGCGCCGAAGATATAGGTCTTGGGCACAAAGTCAGCGTTCGGGTTTGCCTTCAGGTACAGGTACTCAGCGGCAATGTTCATGGCGTTCAGGTGCTGGCGCTTGTACTCGTGCATGCGCTTGACCTGGCAGTCAAAGATAGAATCCGGGTCAATGACCTGGCCGGTGGCCTTTTCCAGATAGTTGGCAAAGTTCACCTTGTTGGCGCGCTTGACGGCGGCCAGCTTATCCAGCATGGCGGAATCGTCGGCAAATTTTTCGAACTTCTTCAGTTCGGAAGCATCCTGCTTGAAGCCGGGGCCGATGGAATCTTCCAGCAGCTTGGTCAGGCCGGGGTTGGCAGCCAGCAGCCAGCGGCGGTAAGCAATACCGTTGGTAACGTTCTTGAATGCGTTCGGCTTGTACAGGAAGTAATCATGGAACACGCTGTCCTTGATGATCTCGCTGTGCAGCTTGGAAACGCCGTTGATGGAATGGCAGGTGTAGGCACAGATATTGGCCATGCGGACCTGGTTGTCGCCAATGATTGCCATGTAGTTGATCTTGCCCTGGTCGCCGGGGAAGGCTTTCTCCAGGTCAGCACGGCAGCGGCGGTCCATTTCCTGCACGATCTGCCAGATACGCGGCAGGGTGGAGCGGAAGATATCCACGTTCCACTTTTCCAGAGCCTCACTCATGACAGTGTGGTTGGTGTAAGCAAAGACCTTGCGGCAGATGTCGAAAGCTGCATCCCATTCATAGCTGCACTCATCCAGCAAAATGCGCATCATTTCGGGGATGGCAATGGTCGGATGGGTATCGTTCAGCTGGATGGCGATCTTATCCGGCAGGTTTTCCAGGGTACCGTACTGGTTCAGGTGGTTGCCCAGGATATCGGCAACGGAAGCAGCGCTGAAGAAGTACTGCTGGCGCAGGCGAAGGATCTTGCCCTCGGTGTGGTTATCGTTGGGGTACAGGATCTTGGAGATCAGCTCTGCGGAAGCAGACTGGCTGATAGCGGTGTTATAGTTGCCGGCGTTGAAGCTGCTCATATCAAAGCTGGGTGCCTTGGCCTGCCACAGGCGCAGCTTGGAAACGCCCTGCGTGCCGTAACCGGCAACGTACATATCGTTAGGAACAGCAATGACAGAGTTGTAGTTTTCGTACTTGACATGGTGGAAACCGCCCTCCCAGGTCTCGATAGCCTGGCCGTCAAAGCGGATCTCCTGTGCCTGGTCGGGGTGGGATTTGATCCACACCTGGCCGCCGGGCAGCCAGTTGTCAGCGGTTTCCTGCTGCCAGCCGTCCACGATCTTCTGCTTGAAGATGCCATACTCATACAAAATAGAGTAGCCGGTGCCGGGGATGCAGTCGGTAGCCATGCCATCCAGGTAGCAGGCAGCCAGACGGCCCAGGCCGCCGTTGCCGAGGCCTGCATCAGGCTCCTGCTCATAAATGGTGTCGATCTTGATATCGGCGTCAGCCAGAACCTGCTCGGCAACTTCGTTTAGGCCCAGGTTGAACAGGCTGGTGCGCAGGCTGCGGCCCATCAGGAACTCCATGCAGAGGTAATAGACCTGTTTTTTGCCTTCGCCCAAGGTCTTGGCCTGGAACTGCTTCTGGCGGTCAGACATGATCTGACGAACGATCATTGCCATGCAGCGGTAGATCTGCTCGGCGGAAGCAACGTCCAACGTGACGCCGCATTCGCTGACGACCTTGTCTTTGAGAATTTTTTCAAATTCTTTTTTAGTAAGTTTCATCAAAAGTATTCCTCTCCTTACGGCTTATCTATACCAGAACCCTCTGGGATTATACTGATTTTTCAAAATCAATAAAAATACTTACCTTAAGCATTATAGTCAAAATTGGCGATATGTGCAAGGCTTTTTTCCCACACGCGTCAATTTTTTCAATTTTACACAAAAGGGGCTTTTTCTTACGGGCATTTTATACTATAATATAAGGGTATAATTTTAAGCATTTTCCCTGCGCTGCGGGGGCTGGTGGGCGGTTTTGCCGCGCAGAAGTCCCTTTCCGTCCCGCTTTTGGCGGCAAAAGTGCAGGGTGTTCCTGATAAAAACACCATCAACTGAAACAAAGGAGACCCCAACTATGGCTAACAAAGTACGTCTGACCATCTGCGGTTCGAGCTATGTGATCTCAACCAACGAAAGTGAAGATTACATGCAGAATCTGGCCGAGCGCCTGAATCTTGATATGAATGAGCTGATGAGCTCTTCCAATTCGGTTTCCATCACCACCGCTGCCATCATGACCGCGCTGAACTACCGCGATGAGCTGGAAAAGGCCAGCGGCAGCGCGGATAATATGCGCCGCCAGATCAAAGACTATCTGGAGGATGCCGCCTCCGCCAAGATGGCTGCCGAGGAGCTGCGCCGCGAAAACGCCGCCCTGCGCAAAAAGGTGGACGACCTGCACCGCCGTTCCCTGACGAGCGAAGCCTGATGGAACAGACTGTTTTACAGCGCCCGGAGATCCTGGCCCCCGCCGGCAATGCTGATATGCTGCGGGCTGCGGTGTTTGCCGGGGCTGACGCCGTATATCTTGGGCTGGATGGCTACAATGCGCGGCGCAGCGCTGGGAACTTTGACCCTGATGCCCTGCGCGAAGCCGTCTGTTTTTGTCATGCCCGCGGGGTTGCGGTGCATGTGACCCTGAACACGCTGGTTTACGCCGCCGAGCTGGGCGGCCTGGCCGATGCCGTGCGCGCTGTTGCCGCCGCCGGGGCGGATGCCGTGATTGTGGATGACCTTGCCACCGCGCAGCTGGTGCGCAGCATTGCGCCTGGCCTGCGCCTGCACGGCTCTACCCAGATGAGCATCCACACCGCAGAGGGCGCCAAGATGCTGGCAAAGCTGGGGTATTCCCGCGCCATTCTGGCCCGTGAGCTGAGCCTGGCGGAGATCGAAGCCGTGGTAAAGGCAAGCCCGATCGAATGCGAAGTGTTTGTACACGGCGCGATGTGCATGTCCATGAGCGGCCAGTGCATGATGAGCGCGTTCCTGGGCGGGCGCAGCGGCAATCGCGGTGCCTGCGCGGGTCCCTGCCGCCTGCCGTTTGATGCTACCAATGGCCTGCGCCCCGGCCAGCCGGGCAAAGCCTGCCACCTGAGCCTGAAAGACATGGACCTTGTGCCCCACATGGCCCAGCTGAAAGCCGCCGGGGTTGCCAGCATTAAAATTGAAGGCCGCCTGCGCACGCCGGAATATGCCGCCGCTGCGGTAACGGCCTGCCGCGCAGCCCGCGCCGGGCAGCCCTATGATGAAGCGCTGCTGCGGGATATTTTCTCCCGCTCCGGCTTCAGTGATGCCTATCTGGTAGGCCGCAATGACGGCACCATGTTTGGCGTGCGCACCGAAGCCGATGCAGCCGCTACGCGCGCCGCCACGCCGAAAGCCCGCGAGCTGTTCCGCCGCGAATTGGAGCGCATTCCGGTGCATTTCTGCGTCAGCGGCGGTGTGGAGGACGGCGGCATCAAGCTGACAGCTTTCGACGACAACGGCAGCCGTGTCAATGTGTACAGCGCCGATGAACCGCAGCCCGCACAGAAAGACCCCGCCCCCGGCATTGAGCGTGCCCTGGGCAAAACCGGCGGTACGCCGTTCACCTGCGCTGGGGTTGAGTTTGCCTGCGGCGAGGGCGGCCCCGGATTTTTGCCCGGCTCCGCCTGGAATGAGATGCGCCGCGAAGCGCTGGACAAGCTGCTGCAAAAGCGCAGTGAACCTGCGCCCCTGGCCACAAAGGAAATCACCCTGCCGGAATACGCCGAGCACGAAGTAGGCATGATACCCCAGCTGGCCGCCCGTTTTGAAACCGCTGCCCAGCTGCCCGGTGCCGAATACCTGGCCAAGCTGCGCTATCTGATCCTGCCCATCCGGGAAGCGGACGCTGTGCCGCAGCCCTTGCGCTGCAAAACGCTGCTGGAGCTGCCCCGCGCTGCTTTCGGCACTGTGGAACCGGACACCATGCGCCGCCTGGCTGCGCTGGAAGGTTCCGGCTTTGCGGGTGTGGTTGCAAACAATCTGGCGCAGTTTGGGTATGCCTCTCCCCTGCCGGTGTTCGGCGGGCTGGGGCTGAATGTAACCAACCCAATGTCTGCGGCAGAGTATGTGTGCCTGGGTGCCTGTGGCCTGCTGGTGCAGCCTGAAACGGCCCTGACCGCCATGCGTGCTGTGGCACCCCGGCAGAAAGACGGCACCCCGGTACCCACCGCTGCCCTGTGCTATGGCCACCTGCCCCTGATGCTGACCCGCGCCTGCCCGCTGCGCAATGTGCGCACCAGCTGCGCGGGCTGCACCCACAAGGGCAAACTGCGGGACCGCAAAGGGCGGGATTTCCCGGTGCGGTGCTCCGCCCCCGGCAGCGCTGGAATGCGCACCGTGTTTAACCCTGTACCACTTTATATGGGGGACCGCCTGACCGAAATGCCGGTGGACCTTGCCGTGGCCGCGTTCACCCTGGAACCTGCCGACCGCGTGGAAGAGGTTCTGACCCACCTTTTCCATCAGCAGCCCTTTGACGGCGAGTTTACAAGAGGGCTATATTATACGAATAACTAAATCATAATATCGGAGGAAGGGTAAGTTAGGGCAATACCGCATAATTCTAAGTGCCGATACGGCGAGCGAGGTGCGGCAGCTGCTAGGCCAAAAGCGCAGATAATACTGGATGTCTTATCGAGCATTTTGGCAACGCAGATGCCGTGCCGCAGCCGTCGGAGCGGTACTTAAGCCGTAAGGCGGGAATTGTGCGGTGTTGCCTTAGGAGTGAGGAAGTAGGAGTTAGGAGTTAAAGCAGGGCCTAAGGTTTTGCTCTGTAGGGAACGGTCTTGACCGTTCCGAAACATTGCCATATATGCCATAATGGAATTTGCAATCATGCGCCCCTACGGGGGGCATCGTAATTTCTAATTGCTCATTGCTAATTCCTAATTCCTAATTGAGATAACTCCTAACTCCTCACTCCTAACTCACCCCAACGTACTATGGAACAAAAAATCGTCAAATATTCCGTTCTTTCCCCGCTGGCTAAGGTGCCGGCATATGCAACGGCGGGGGCGGCTGCGGCTGATTTGTGCGCCGCGCTGGAAGAGCCGTTGACCATTGCCCCCATGCAGCGGGTGCTGGTGCCCACCGGCCTTGCCATTGAGCTGCCGGATGCCGGGTGCGTGGCATTGGTGTATGCCCGCAGCGGGCTTTCCATCAAGCACGGGCTGTGCATGGCCAACGGCGTTGGCGTTGTGGACAGCGATTACCGCGGCGAGCTGAAAGTGCCCATGATCAACCTTGGCACCGAGCCTTACACCATCGCCCCCGGTGAGCGCGTGGCCCAACTGTGCATTGCCCCCGTGTGGCAAGCCGCCTTTGTGCCCGCCGCCACCCTGAACGAAACCGAGCGCGGTGAAGGCGGGTTTGGATCGACAGGAAAATAGTTGAGAGTTAAGATGCCCTCGTAGGGGCGCACAGTGTGCGCCCGCGGCTTTGCGGTAAATCTCGTTACGGCATCTATTGCCAACCTTGCCATATCCAAATTGCTAATGGTTCATTGCCAATCCCCAATTAAATTAACTCCTAACTCCTACTTCCTACCTCCTAACTTCCTCTTTTCCCTTTGTTTCGCCGCGGTGGTGCGGTAGAATCTGTTACGAAAGGAACATCCCATTATGTCCTTGATTTTAGCCTCCGGCAGCCCGCGGCGGCGGGAGCTGATGGCGCTGATCACGCCCAATTACACCGTTGCCCCCAGTGATGTGGACGAGAGCCGCATTACCGCCGCAACGCCTGCCCAGCTGGCCCAGGCCCTGGCAGAAGCCAAAGCCCTGGCCGTGGCGCAGCAGCACCCTGATGATACCGTGATCGGCTGTGATACCGTGGTGGACTGTGACGGCGCTGTGTTCGGCAAACCTTCCGGCGAGGAAGACGCTGTGCGGATGCTGCACGCGCTCTCTGGCCGGGAGCACAAAGTACATACCGGGCTGTGCGTGGTGCACGGCGGCAAGGCATACCTTGCCACCGAAACCACCCGCGTACAGTTTGCGCCCATTGAGGAAAGCGACCTGCTTGCCTATGCGCGCACCCCGGAACCGTATGACAAAGCCGGGGCTTACGCCATCCAGGGCCATGCTGCGCTGTGGTGCAGCGGCATTGTGGGATGTTATTACAATATTATGGGTCTGCCCGTACACCGTCTGGCACAGGTACTGCGCCAGGCCGGAGCGCTGT
Source organism: Subdoligranulum sp. APC924/74 (assembly GCF_003324125.1). NCBI lineage: Bacteria > Bacillati > Bacillota > Clostridia > Eubacteriales > Oscillospiraceae > Subdoligranulum > Subdoligranulum sp. APC924/74. The sequence continues at coordinate 9,055 of NZ_PSQF01000059.1, forward strand.
AACGGCAGTGCCGCAGCGGCCTGGCTGCTGCGGCGTGTCGTGCGCATTCTTTGTGCGGCCCACCCGCACAAACACATGATGGGGAGATAAAAATGGCAAATCCGATTTTGCAGCTGCTTGAAGCTCTGCGCAATATGTTTACCTGTGATATTGGCATTGACCTTGGCACCGCCAACACGCTGGTGTATATGAAAGGCCGCGGCATTATCATCCGCGAGCCCAGCGTTGTGGCAGTGGATGCCCGCACCGACGAACTGCGTGTGCGCTGCGTAGGCCACGAGGCCAAAGCCATCATCGGCGCAGCGCCCAACTCAATTTTGGCGGTACGCCCGCTGAAAGACGGCGTGATTGCCGACTTTGACATCACCGCCGCCATGCTGCAAAGTTTTATCCGCCAGGCATGCGGCAGCCGCCTGTTCGTGCGGCCGCGCGTGGTCATCTGCGTGCCGTCCGGCGTGACCGAAGTGGAACGCCGCGCCGTGCGCCAGGCCGCCGCCAAAGCCGGTGCCCGCCAGGTAACGGTGATCGAAGAGCCGATGGCCGCCGCCATTGGTGCCGGGCTGCCGACCGCTGAACCGGTGGGCAGTATGATTGTGGATATCGGCGGCGGCACGGCGGAAGTGGCGGTTATCAGCCTTTCCGGCATTGTGGCATCCCGCAGCGTGCGCTGTGCGGGCGATGCGCTGGACCAGAGCATTACCAGCTTTATCAAGCGCAAATACAACCTGCTGGTGGGCGAACGCACTGCTGAGCAGATTAAACTGGAAATCGGCTCCGCCTGCCCGCCAGACCCCACCGACACCGAGCATGGCGAAACCACAATGGAGATCAAGGGCCGTAACCTGGTGGATGGCCTGCCGAAAGATATCCTGATCCGCTCTGAAGAAGTGCGCGAGGCAATGAACGAAAACCTGATGCGCATTGTGGAAGCCATCAAGGACACGCTGGAATGCACTCCGCCGGAGCTTTCCAGCGATATCATTGACCGCGGCATCATGCTTTCGGGCGGCGGTGCCCTGCTGCGCGGGCTGGATACTCTGATCCAGAACGAAACCGGCATTGAGGTACACATTGCCGAAGCCCCGCTGGACTGTGTTGCCCTCGGTGCCGGCGCCGTCCTCGACCACCCCGATCTGGCAGGAACCAGACGGGAGGAACTGAGCTACCTGTAAAGGTAGGAGTTAAGAGTTAAGTGGCGGTTTGAAAGTTTGCCGCAACCCCATAAAATAATTGTAGGGAACGGTCTTGACCGTTCCCTACATTTTTGTTTTAATATTCAGACAGAATTTTTGGGTACCTGCAGCCCCAAAAACTCCTACTTTCTAACTCCTAACTTTCCCTCGTCGCTCCCACCGTGCTACCAGGTCCTTGGTCTGAGCTTGCAGGGCTTCGCGGGCGGCGTTCAGGGCCTGGGTGTCCTGGGGGGTCATTTTTTCGGGCTTTTTGTGGCGGGTCAGGCGTTCCAGGTTCTTTTCTGCTTCTTTAATGCGGTTTTTGGTGTCCTTATCCAGCTCCTTGCCCTCTTTACTGCCAAGGGCGGAATTGACGCGGTAGATGGCGGCTTCCGCGGCATTCAGGGCCTCGATAGCGGCTTTGCGCTCCTGGTCCTGCCCGGCAAAGGCAGCGGCATCGTCCATGGCGCGGCGGATCTCCTGCTCGCTCAGGTTGGAAGACCCGGTGATGGTAATGCTCTGCTGTTTGCCGGTGCCAAGGTCACGAGCGCTCACCGTCACAATGCCGTTGGCGTCAATATCAAAGGTCACTTCGATCTGCGGCACACCGGCCCAGGCGCGTTTGATGCCCTTGAGGGTAAAGTTGCCGATGAGCTTATTATCCTTGGCGAACTCCCGCTCACCCTGCAGCACCTTGATTTCAACTGTGCTCTGGAACGGCGCGGCGGTGGTAAAGATTTTGGAATACCGGGTGGGAATGGTGGAGTTGCGGTCGATCAGATGGGTTGCTACACCGCCCACCGTCTCAATCGAAAGGGTCAGCGGGGTAACGTCCATCAGCAGCAGGTCCTGCCCGCCAGCAGCCAGGCCTTCGCCGCCAAGGCGTCCGCCCTGCACCGCAGCGCCAAGGGCCACACACTCGTCCGGGTTCAGCGTTTTGGACGGTTCCAGATCGATCATCCGCATGACCTTGGCCTGCACCGCCGGGATGCGGGTGGAACCACCTACCAGCAGCACCTGATCCAGGTCGTTGGCGGCCAGGTGGGCATCCCGCAGGGCGTTGCGCACCGGCAGGGCCGTGCGCTCCACCAGGTCGGCGGTCAGCTCATCAAACTTGGCGCGGGTCAGTTCCGCCTGCAAATGCAGCGGGCCGTTGGGGCCAACGGTAATGAACGGCAGGTTGATTTCAGTATGGGTGGCAGCGGAAAGCTCTTTTTTGGCTTTCTCGGCTTCCTCCCGCACGCGCTGCATGGCAACGGGATCACGGGTCAGGTCCACCTGGTTTTCAGCGGCAAAGTTCCGCACCAGCCAGTCAGCCACACGAGCATCAAAGTCATCGCCGCCCAGATGGTTATCACCGCAGGTGGCCAACACCTGCACAATGCCATCCCCGATCTGGATCAGCGAAACATCGAACGTGCCGCCGCCCAGGTCGTACACCATCACTTTCTGGGTCTTGCCGTTATCCAGGCCATAGGCCAGGGCGGCCGCAGTAGGTTCGTTGATAATGCGCTTTACATTCAGGCCCGCAATGCGCCCGGCATCTTTGGTAGCCTGGCGCTGGGCATCGTTAAAATAAGCCGGCACGGTGATAACGGCTTCTGTCACCGGTTCACCAAGATAAGCTTCTGCATCCGCTTTCAGCTTTTGCAGGATCATGGCGCTGATCTCCTGCGGGGAGAAGCACTTGCCGTCAATGGGAATGCGCTCATCACTGCCCATTTTGCGCTTAACGCTGGCAATGGTGCGCGGTGCGTTGGTGACAGCCTGGCGTTTGGCCGGATCGCCCACAAGGCGTTCGCCGCTTTTTGCAAAAGCAACGACCGACGGGGTGGTGCGCTGGCCTTCGGCATTGGGGATAACGGTTGGGCGTCCGCCTTCCACCACAGCCACGCAGCTGTTGGTTGTTCCTAAATCAATTCCGATGATTTTACCCATGTTGCTTTTGGTCCTTTCACACAAGCCGGCAACAGATACAGGGGTTCGCCAGCTTTTGTCACACAGGGAGCACCGCTAAGGCGCAAAACTCCGCCTTAGAGTGTAGCTGAAAGCAAAGAAAATGACAATTATTCCGCAAACACAAGCGGGATTTAAGGCAAAAGCCAGCTGTGGTTGTAGAAACAGGCTGAATTTTCGACTTTTCAGGTACACCTTATGGTTTGTTAACATTATTGTAGCGCGCAAAGTGCCGGAATGTGTTGCAAAATCGTAAACTCTTATCAGACAATCATCCAAATGTTGGGGTGTATCGTTGACGGACGGGGGCAACGGTGCTATATTCTTTAGTATACTAAAGAGAAGGAGATTCCCGGACATGCAGGCATTTTCCAGCCATGACATTTTCCAAACGCTGTACCAGCAGATCATGTTGCTGGAATTAAAGCCCGGCTCCACCCTGCGGGAAAATGCATTGTGCGAGCAGTTCGGGGTTTCCCGCACGCCGGTGCGCAGCGTTTTGCAGGAGCTGCGCATTGCCGGGCTGATTGAAGTCACCCCCTACAAATCCACGCGGGTCACCCAGCTGGATTTTGACACCATCAGCCAGCAGATCTACCTGCGCAACGCGGTGGAATCCGCCGTGATGACAGACTTTGCCGCTGCCTGCACCCCCGAACAGCTGGCCCAGCTGAAAACCCGCAACGATGCTTTGCGCCGCCTGGCGGCCCAACCCCACCCGGACCCGCGGATGTTTTATGAGCTGGACAGCCGCCTGCACGAAAGCTGGTTTCTTGCCACCGGCAAAGACCAGCTGTGGCAGCTGATCCAGACTTCGCAGAACAGCTATTCGCGGTTCCGCATGCTGGATCTTGTGGCCGTTGGCAATTTTGGCGATATTGTGGCGGAACATGATGTTCTGCTGGATGCCATTGCCCGCAATGATACCGCCGCCATCCGGGCGCAGTGTTCCCGCCATTTGTACGGCGGCGTAATGCGGCTGGGGGAAGAACTTTCGACCAAATATGCGGATTATTTTGTTTCCGGCACCCACTGGCCGGACCATGCAAAGGAGATGCAACCGTGAGCCGCACTGCTACCGTGACCCGCAAAACGCGGGAAACCAACATTACCGTCACACTGGACCTGGACGGCAGCGGAAAAGCCGACCTGCACACCGGCATCGGCTTTTTTGACCACATGCTGGACGGCTTTGCCCGCCACGGCCTGTTTGATTTGACATTACACTGTGATGGCGACCTGAACGTGGACTGTCACCACACAATTGAAGACTGCGGCATCGCGCTTGGCACGGCCATCCGTGAGGCCCTTGGCGACAAAGCCGGCATTGTGCGTTACGGCAGCTGCATGCTGCCCATGGACGAAACGCTGGCCCTGTGCGCTGTGGACCTTGGCGGACGGCCGTATTTTGTTTATGATGCCAGCTTTGCCGGGCAGAGCTGCGGCGGCATGGATGTGCAGATGGCACGGGAATTCTTTTACGCTGTCAGCTACAGCGCCATGATGAACCTGCACCTGAAGGTGCTGTACGGCGAAAACGACCACCACAAGCTGGAAGCCATGTACAAAGCATTCGCCAAAGCCCTTTCCGCCGCCGCCCGCCATGACGACCGCATTGTGGGCGTGCTTTCCACGAAAGGAAGCATCTAACTACCTCCTAACTTAATTTCGTTTTTCCGGGGCGGGACCCCGTTTTCAGTATATAAGGGTAACACTGAAAGGAGTAAGTATTATGTACAAGGACATGATGGACACCATTGGTTTTGTTTCGGGGTATGACCCGGAGCTGGGTGCGGCCATGCAGCGTGAGCTGGGCCGCCAGCAGGCAAACATTGAGCTGATTGCCAGCGAAAACATTGTTTCCCCTGCCGTTATGGCTGCCATGGGCAGCGTGCTGACCAACAAATATGCCGAGGGCTACCCCGGCCACCGCTATTACGGCGGCTGCCAGTTTGTGGACCAGGTTGAGCAGATTGCGATTGACCGTGCCTGCAAGCTGTTTGGTGCCAAATATGCCAACGTACAGCCCCATTCCGGCGCACAGGCCAACCTGGCCGTTTACTTTGCCTTGCTCAACCTGGGCGATACCGTCATGGGCATGGATCTTTCCCAGGGCGGCCATCTGACCCATGGTTCCCCCGCCAACATGAGCGGCAAGAACTACAACTTTGTTTCCTACGGCGTTTCTGCCGAGGACGGCCGCATTGATTACGATGCCCTGGCCAAGCAGGTTGCCAAGGTTCGCCCCAAGCTGCTGGTTGCCGGTGCTTCCGCTTACCCGCGCGCTATCGATTTTGAAAAGCTGGCCGAGATCGCCCACGGTTACGGCGCAATGCTGATGGTGGACATGGCTCACATTGCCGGCCTGGTTGCCGGCGGCATGCACCAGAACCCGGTGCCCTATGCTGATGTTGTGACCACCACCACCCACAAGACCCTGCGCGGTCCCCGCGGCGGCCTGATCCTGACCAACAACGCTTACCTGATCAAGCGCATCAACTCCGCCATCTTCCCCGGCACCCAGGGCGGCCCGCTGGAGCACGTGATTGCTGCAAAGGCTGTCTGCTTTGGCGAGGCACTGAAGCCGGAGTTCAAGGATTATGCCCACAAGATTGTGGAGAACGCCGCTGCTATGGCCGACGAGCTGACCGCCCGCGGCGTGAAGCTGGTTTCCGGCGGCACCGACAACCACCTGCTGCTGGTTGACCTGACCGATTCCGAGATGACCGGCAAGGAGCTGGAGCACAACCTGGACGAAGTACACATTACTGCCAACAAGAACACCGTTCCCGGTGAAAAGCGCAGCCCGTTTGTGACCAGCGGTGTCCGCCTTGGCACCCCTGCTGTGACCACCCGCGGCATGGGCCCCGCCGAGATGAAAGAGATTGCCGACTGCATCGCAGACTGCATCTTTGACTTTGAAGGCAAGAAAGACGACATCGCTGCCCGCGTTGCCAGCCTGACCGCTCGCTTCCCCCTGTACGAATAATTCCCGCTTTTCCCGCCTTTTTGAAAAAGAGCGGGGCGAAAAGCTTTAATGGGCATCGCACAAATTGATAAAGACACCCCGCAGCGAATCTCTTGCTGCGGGGTGTTTTTTATGGCAGTCTGGCAGGGCTGGGAGCCGAAACCAGCGCGGCATTTCTCATTTTTTTCGCGGGCCTTCTCATTCCTTGCGGACTTTTGCGCAGGCCTTAAAAAATGTTTCCATTTTATAGAATATTGTGATATAATGCAAAGGACAAATAAAATGCCACATAAAAGGAGGCAAAATCATGAAGTTTTTTATTGATACTGCGAATGTAGATGAGATCCGTAAAGCCAATGACATGGGCATTATTGCCGGTGTTACCACCAACCCCAGTCTGATCGCCAAGGAAGGCCGCGATTATGCCGAGACCCTGGCAGAGATCGCCACCATCGTGGACGGCCCCATTTCCGGCGAAGTAAAGGCCACCACCGTGGACGCTGAAACCATGGTTGCTGAGGGCGAAGCCATCTATGCCCTGGACCCCAAGCACATGGTCGTCAAGATCCCCATGACCGCTGAGGGCCTGAAGGCCATCAAGGCACTGTCCGCCAAGGGCATTCCCACCAACTGCACGCTGGTGTTCTCCGCCAACCAGGCGCTGTTGGCTGCCCGCGCAGGCGCTACTTACGTCAGCCCGTTCCTGGGCCGTCTGGACGACATTGGCCAGCCCGGCATTGAACTGATCGAAACCATTCATGACATGTTCCTGAACTACCCCGACATTGACACCCAGATCATTGCCGCTTCCGTCCGCAACCCCATCCATGTAACGGACTGCGCTCTGGCTGGTGCTGATATCGCCACCGTTCCTTACAAGGTCATTGAACAGATGCTGCATCACCCGCTGACCGATGCCGGCATTGAAAAGTTCAAGGCTGACTACATCAAGGTATTTGGCGAATAATTTCTGTCGCTCTGCCCGGTACCGGCTGTCTGCCGGGCCGGGCTTTGTTTTTGCTTAGTTTCTTGCAGATTGCTTTTTTATCCACTATACTTAGTGATGTAATTAAAAGAGAATAAAGAATAATGAATAATGGTTGTGTGACACCCACGGCGTCACATTTTAGTTAGGTCAACTGCTCCGGCAAAAAGCACTCCGACCAAAGCAGTCAACCTATTTTATTCGCGCCGCCGCGGGCGGCGCACTGACATTATTCTTTATTCATTATTATTTATTATTTTATGAAAAAATAACTAGGATGTAATGGGGGTTCCAACCATGGACCAGCAATGGCTCAACACTTACCGCGAAGAAATCGGCGGCTTTTCCAACACGATCCACTCCTTTGCCCAGGGCGAAATTGCCCGCAAGGACTACAAAGGCATTTCCGGCGGGTTTGGCAGTTATGCCCAGCGCGATGCCGCCAAGCATATGCTGCGGCTGCGCCTGCCGGGCGGCCGGGTCACGCCGGAGCGCCTGCACTTTATGGCACAGGCTGTTCAGCAGTACCATGTGCCATTCCTGAAGCTGACCACCTGCGAAGCGATCCAGATGCACGATTTGACCCCGGACGAGGTGCCTGCCATCATGGAGACCGCCATCCCCTGCGGCATTATCACCCGCGGCGGCGGCGGTGATAACCCCCGCAACATTCAGGCCAGCCCCCTGACCGGCGTGCAGCCCGGCGAAGCTTTTGACGTTATGCCCTGGGCCGAGGCCGCAACGGAGTATCTGCTTTCCATCTGCCGTGACATCCACATGCCGCGCAAGCTGAAGGTTGCGTTCTGCAACGGCGTGGATGACTGTGTGCACACCGCGTTCCGCGATATGGGCTTTGTAGCGCAGCCGGACGGCACCTTTAAGCTGTACATTGCCGGCGGCCTGGGCGGCGGCTGGCGCATGGGCGTGTTGGCGGCGGAATCCCTGCCCGCAGAGGATGTGCTGTACTATATCCGCGGCATGATCACCACCTTCTGTCAGCACGGCAATTACCAGAACCGTGCCAAGGCCCGCACCCGCTTTATGCAGGAGACCCTTGGCCCGGACGAGCTGCGCCGCGTCTTTTTGGAGAACGTTGCCGCTGCCAAGGCGGACGAAAGCCTGAAACTGCACCTGACCCCCGCCGCCATTACCAAAACCGGCACCGGCACGCTGGATGACCCGCGCGCCATTGCCCAAAAACAGCCGGGGCTGTACGCTGTGGCGTACCACCCCATCGGCGGCCGCCTGATCCCGGAAAAACTGGTGCAGCTGGACAACCTGCTCAGCACCATCCCCGGCTGCGAATGCCGTGTTGCCCCCAATGAAACGCTGTACATCATCAACCTGACGGCAGACGAAGCTGCCGCTGTGCTGGATGCCACCGCAGATGGTGCCAAAACGCTGTTTGAGACCAGCGTTGCCTGCATCGGCGCTTCCATCTGCCAGCAGGGCGTGCGGGACAGCCAGTCCGTTTTGCAGCGCGCTGTGCAGGCCGTGCGGGAGGCTAACATTCCGGACGGTGCCCTGCCCAAAGTCTGCATTTCCGGCTGCACGTCCAGCTGCTCCGGCCACCAGGCCGCAGCCATCGGCTTCCAGGGCACGGTTAAAGCGGTGCCGGGCGGCAAGCCTGCCCCGGCGTTTGCCATCTTCCTGGGCGGGTCCGATGCTTTGGGCCATGCCCACTTTGGCGATACCATCGGCACCGTATATGAAGAGCAGCTCCCCGCCCTGCTGGTGGAGCTGGGCCAGGCTGCTGCAGCCGCAGGCCAGAACTGGCAGACCTGGAGCGCAGCTGACCCTGATGCGGTGAACTCCATTATTGCCAAGTACGTATAACCGCTGCTCCCGAAGCCTTTTGTTCTCCACAAGTTCCTTAAGGCAATACCGCACAATTCCCGCCTGACGGCTTAAGCACCGCTCCGGCGGCTGCGGCACGGCATCTGCGTTGCCAAAATGCTCGATAA
>NZ_PSQF01000005.1:0-95482 GCF_003324125.1 Subdoligranulum sp. APC924/74
GCATCTGCGTTGCCAAAATGCTCGATAATGTCGGGTTGCGGTACCCGCATCGTACATCGGGGACAAAAGCCCCTCGCACTCTGCGACCGCTGCCCCTGCTTCGGTTCGCTGCATCCGCCACTGGCGGCGCTCACCTTTGCAGCATCCAGTATTATCTGCGCTTTTGGCTTAGCAGCTGCCGCACCTCGCTCGCCGTATCGGCACTTAGAATTATGCGGTATTGCCTTATCTCTTCCTCTTCGCTTTCTCCCTGTAAATAAACCCAATAAAAAGGCACAGCCCCCGGTTCTTCACCCGGCGCTGTGCCCTTTTTGTTTATCTTATTCTGTATTAAAGTTTCTTCTTTTCAAAGAAGGAACCTCGTCACTCCAATTATTCTTCGTCCTCGCCCTCAGTGTCCGGTGCGGCGTCCTCAGCAGCCTCTTCGGCGGCTTCGGCTGCGGCAATGGCTTCCAGTTCTTCAGGGGTCGGGTCAGTCTCGCCATCATCCTCCGGCTTGGCTGTTTCGGCGGTGGCATCGCGGTCCACGCGGGCCAGCACGGCTACCTTGTCCTCGCCAATCAGGCGCATCACGCGCACGCCGCTGCCATAGCGGGACTGCACGTTGATGTCATTGGCGTGCATGCGGATCAGAATACCGTCCTGGCTGATGAGGATCAGGTCATCGGTGTCATCCACAATCTTGATGCCTGCCACACCGCCGCGGGTGTAGTTGCGGATGCCCAGACCACCGCGCTTGGTAATGCGGTAGTCATCAATCAGACTGCGGCGGCCTTTGCCGTCCTCGGTGACGGTCAGCACGGTTGCGCCGGGGCGGCAGACGCCCACGCCCACAACATAGTCACCATCACGCAGCTTGATGACGCGCACACCATGGCCTGTGCGGCCCATAGCGCGCGCTCCAGCCTCGCTGAAATGGATGGCGGCACCATCATGAGTGGCCACGATCAGCTCGTCCTCGCCGCCTGTCAGGTGGCACCAGACAAGGGCATCGTCCTCGTTCAGCGCAATGGCGTTCAGGCCGCCCTTGCGGATATTGCGGAACTGGGAAAGCGGCGTACGCTTGATCAGGCCCTGCCGTGTTACCATCGTGATGTAGCTGGCATCCTCGTCCATGTTGGCGGGCTGGCGCATCATGATGGTAACTTTCTCGCCCTCCTGCAGCTGCAGCAGGTTGGCAATGTGGCTGCCCTTGGCGGTGCGGCTGCCCTCGGCTACCTGGTAGCCTTTCAGGCGGTACACACGGCCCTTGTCCGTCATGAACAGCATGTAGTCATGCGTGGAGCCAACAAACAGTTCCTCGGTAAAGTCATTGTCTTTCTGGGTCATGCCGGCCACACCGCGGCCGCCGCGGTTCTGGGCACTGTAGGTGTCCACCGCCGTGCGCTTGATGTAACCTTCATGGGTCAGGGTAAAGACGCAGGTCTCTTCGGGGATCAGGTCCTCAATGTCCACTTCGCCGGAAACCGCCTCAATGGAGGTGCGGCGGTCATCACCGTACTTGTCGGCCAGAGCCGTCAGGTCGGTCTTGACGATCTCCATGGTGTGGGCGTCGTTGGACAGGATATCCTTGTAATTTTCAATGCTGGCGCGCAGCTGGCCCAACTCCTCGTCGATCTTGAGGATTTCCAGGCCTGCGAGACGTCCCAGCTGCAGTTTTACGATAGCATCGGCCTGCGGGTCGTCGAAGCCGAAACGTTCCATAATGGCCGCCTTTGCCTCTGCAAAGCCGCCCTTGCAGGCGCGGATGGTGGCGATGATCTCATCCACAATATCCACAGCCTTGCGCAGACCTTCCAGGATGTGCTCGCGGTCCTGGGCTTTTTTCAGCTCATACGCCGTGCGGCGGCGGATGACCTGGAACTGGAAGTCCAGATAGCGCTGCATCATGGTCTTCAGGCTCATGATCTTGGGCACGCCGTCATCCAGCGCCAGCATGATTACACCCACGGTGTCCTGCAGCTGGGTGTAGCGGTAGAGCTGGTTCAGCACTACCTGCGGGTTGGCGTCCTTCTTGATCTCGACCAGGATCTTCATGCCGGTGCGGCTGGAGGACAGGTCGTTCAGGTCGCTGATGCCCTCAATGCGCTTATCTTTGACCAGGTCGCCGATGGATTCCAGCAGGCGGGTCTTGTTGACCATGTAGGGAATCTCGGTGATCACAATCTCATACCGGCCGTTCTTCTTCTCCACGATCTCGGCACGGCCACGCAGGGTGATCTTGCCGCGGCCTGTGGCATATGCCGCACGGATGCCGCTGCGTCCCATAATCACGCCGCCGGTGGGGAAATCGGGTCCCTTGATGTGCTCCATCAGGCCCGCCAGATCAATTTCCGGGTCATCAATCAGGGCAATCATGCCGCTGACGACTTCGCGCAGATTGTGCGGCGGGATGTTGGTGGCCATGCCGACCGCAATGCCCTGGCTGCCGTTGACCAGCAGGTTGGGGAACCGGCTGGGCAGCATGTGGGGTTCCTTCTTGGTTTCGTCAAAGTTCGGGTCCCAGTCAATGGTATCCTTATCAATATCCGTCAGCATTTCGCATGCAATTTTGGACATGCGGGCTTCGGTATAACGGTAAGCAGCCGGGGGGTCGCCATCCACGGAACCAAAGTTGCCCTGGCCGTCAACCAGCGGATAACGCAGGCTGAAATCCTGTGCCAGACGCACCATCGCGTCATACACACTGGCGTCGCCGTGGGGGTGGTAAGCACCCAGCACAGCACCAACCGTATCCGCAGACTTGCGGTACGGGTGGCTGGGGTCGTTGCCGCGCTCGTGCATCGTGTACAGGATGCGGCGGTGTACGGGCTTCAGGCCATCGCGCACATCCGGCAAGGCACGGGATACGATAACGGACATGGAATAATCCAAAAATGCCGTTTCGATCTCCTGCTTGACATCGCGCACAATGACCTTCGTGCCCGAACCGGGCACCATGATAACATTTTCTTCCATTCAACTCACCTTTCGGATTGTTTCAAAGCCCTTTTGCAAAAGCTTCACCGAAAATCTTCACTCTATCATCAAAATATCAAAAACAAAATTCATCAGCGTCTGGCGGCAGCGGAAATTTTCACCGTAATCCGGGGTGGTAATAGATTGCCCACACGCAGCGGGCGCACAATGTGCGCCCCTACAGGGGCCGCCATTCGCCCTGCCCCGTAGGGAACGGTCTTGACCGTTCCAAAACCTGCGGGCTTTTTGCTCCCTCTCCCCTGCCGCCTTTTCTTTAACCCAAATGATTAAAGTTTTTTGCCAGGCTTTTTTTCAAAAAAGCCTCCAAAAAAGCCGCGAATCAAACGTCCAGACGTGCATACTTGGCGTTGCGCTCAATGAACTCCTTGCGGGGTTCCACCTGCTCGCCCATCAGGATGCTGAACGCCTCGTCGGCGCGCTCGGCATCTTCGATCTTGATCTGCACGATCACGCGGTTATCAGGGTTCATGGTGGTTTCCCACAGCTGGTCGGGGTTCATCTCACCAAGGCCTTTGTAGCGGTTCACCTTGGCGCCCGGCATCTCAGCCGAAAGCTGCTTCATTTCGTCTTCGTTGTACGCATACTTGACGGTGCTGCCCTTTTGCAGCTTGAACAGCGGCGGCTGTGCCACATACACATACCCGTGTTCAATCAGCGGCCGCATGTAACGGAAGAAGAAGGTCAGCATCAGGGTGCAGATGTGGGAGCCGTCAACATCAGCATCAGCCATGATAAAGATCTTGTGGTACCGCACCTTGTTGATGTCAAATTCATCGCCAATTCCCGTGCCCAGTGCCGTCACAACCGGCATCAGCTTGTCGTTGCCGTAAATGCGGTCGGCACGGGCTTTTTCCACGTTCAGCATCTTGCCCCACAGCGGCAGGATTGCCTGGATGTTGGAATCACGCCCCTGCTTGGCAGAGCCGCCAGCAGAGTCACCCTCGACGATGAAGATTTCGGTCTTGGCGGGGTCATTCTCGTGGCAGTCTGCCAGTTTGCCCGGCATACGGTTGCTTTCCAGCGCACTCTTGCGGCGCACCAGGTCGCGGGCCTTTTTGGCTGCGGCACGGGCGCGGGCTGCCTGGGTCACCTTTTCAAACACAGCCTTGGCAACAGCAGGGTTTTCTTCCAAAAATTCGCTGAGCTTGTTGTACACAATGTTGGAAACCAGCGTCTTGATGTAGGTGTTGCCCAGCTTGGCTTTGGTCTGGCCCTCAAACTGCGCTTCCTGCAGCTTGACGGAAACAACGGCGATCATGCCTTCGCGCACATCGCTGCCCTGCCAGTTTTCATCCTTTTCCTTCAGGTAGCCCTTGGCACGGCCAAATTCGTTAAACACGCGGGTCAGCGCGGTTTTCAGGCCTTCCTCGTGGGTGCCGCCCTCCGGGGTGTGCACGTTGTTGGCAAAAGAAAGAATCAGCTCGTTGTAGCTGTCGCAGTACTGCAACGCAACTTCGGCCACAGCGCCGTTGGCTTCGCCTTTCATATAGATGACCTGCGGGTGCAGCGGGGTCAGGTCGCGCTTTTCATGCAGATACTGCACAAAGCTGCGCACGCCGCCCTCATAGCACATGGATTCCTGCGGCGGTACACCGTCGTTTTTCTCAATGCTTTCGGGGCGCTCATCCGTCAGGGTAATGCGCACACCGGCGTTCAGGAAGCTTTCTTCCCGCAGGCGCTTGAGCAGGATCTCATAATCGTATTCGGTGGTTTCGGTGAACATTTCCGGGTCTGGCTTAAAAGTAACGGTGGTACCCGTAGATGCCGCCACACCGATCTTTTTCAGGTCTCCATCCGGTTTTCCGCGCTTGAAACTCTGCTCGTACTCAGCGCCGTCACGGCGCACATGCACAACCAGCCATTCGCTCAGCGCGTTTACAACGCTGGCGCCGACGCCGTGCAGACCGCCAGCCACTTTGTAGCCGGAATCCTCGCCGCCAAACTTGCCGCCGGCATGCAACACGGTATACACAACCGTGACAGCCGGGATGCCCAGTTTGGGCTGGATATCCACCGGGATACCGCGGCCGTTATCACTGACTTCAATGATATTGCCCGGCTTGATGGTCACTTCAATATGGGTGCAATACCCGGCCAGAGCTTCATCGATGGAGTTATCCACGATTTCATAAACCAGATGATGCAGACCGGAAGGGCCTGTGGAACCGATATACATGCCGGGGCGCTTGCGCACAGCTTCCAGCCCTTCCAGGACCTGGATCTGCGCGCCGCCGTACTCATGGTCGGTCGCCGTTTCGCGGTTGGTTTCGGTGATGATTTCTTCTGACATGAACTTTCCTCCCATTTCTTACGAGGTGCGGGGATTTCGGCAGCTTTTTTTCAAAAGCTTAAACCGGCATTTCTGCCGTTATCAGGGTAAAACCTGCCCTTTGGTATATCTGGGGTGCATTTTGTATCTGTAAAAATTATAGACGCTTTTTTGTCCGCCTAACGTTTTTCTGCAGTTTTACTGCCCCATATCAAACTTTGCCGCGCGGTTGCGGATGGCGGCGGTGGATATCTGGGTAATATAAACCGTATCATCGGGGAAATCTGTCAGGACAAAGCTTTTTGGCATACTGCCGCTCACATCCACAACAGCCCCTTCCTGCTGGGCATGCCGCAGGAATTCATCGGTGATCTTTGCCTTCTGGCCCGCATCGGTTGCGGTATCCAGGTCAAACACCCCGATGACGTCCCGCGTATTTACGATAAAATCCTGACCTAAGTGAAGATACATGATAATTAGTAATGAGAAATTAGCAATTAGGAATTGGAGACAGAACAAACTGCCGGGTTTGTCTTTTGGGGATCACGGTTCAGGAATGGGATGGCACTCTGCGCCGCCCTTTGGTCGTCTCAAAATTCAGAAATTTTATTTCCGCATCGCGTCAATTTTTGCAATGTTTTCATTTTGAGCTTTGCATTCATCAGTGCTTATTTTAAGACTGCGTTTTACTTTTAGTTTTCTATTATGATAAAGATGATTAAAAGTTTTTTCCGGTTCCCTTTTTTTCAAAAAAGGGAACAAAATCCCCCGTAAAGCAAAACCTCAACCCTCCCGCACGGTTCCGTGGTCCACAAAGACCAGCTTGCCGTTGGTCCGGGCAAAGGCGGCGGAATCGCAGGTGGTCACAAATGTCTGCTTGTCCTCAATGCGGGTCAATAGATACGTCTGGCGTGCGTCATCCAATTCACTGAGCACATCATCCAGCAGCATCACCGGATGTTCGCCCAGCACCTCGCCCGCCACGCTGGCTTCCGCCAGCTTCATGCTCAGCACCGCACTGCGCTGCTGGCCCTGGCTGCCATAAATTTTTCCCGACTGGCCGTCAATTAAAATTTCCAGGTCCTCGCGGTGGGGCCCCGTCAGGCAAAAGCCTGCCCGCAGCTCGGTGTTTTTCACCTCGCGCAGCTTGGCCGCCAGCGCTTCCGGGCTGCCCGGATCGCAGCAGGGGCAGTATTGGATCTCCAACTTTTCTGCCCCGCTGGAAATATCACGGTAGTTCGCCGCTGCCGCCGGGGCCAGCTGGTCCAGATACCCCGCACGCCGCCGCATGACTTCGCAGCCATAGGTCACAAGCGCTTCGTTGTAGGTTTCCAGCAGAACATCCCCGCCGGGGGTGATGTCATACGCTTTCAGCAACGCATTTTTCTGCGCTACCACGCGTAAATACCGCCGTTCCGCCGCCAGGTAGCCGGGGTACAGCTGGCAGAGCGCGGCATCCAGGAAATGCCGCCGCCCTTCCGGCCCGCCTTTGACCAGGCTCAGATGGTTGGGGTCAAACGCCACCGCCGTAAAAGTTCCTGCGATCGAAGCAGCTCTTCCGCGGTCGGCTCCGTTCAGACGTACCGTCCGGCCGGGGCGCTGGGTTCCTTTAGCGCCAACGGTCAACCGTATTTCCTGGGGGCGGTCTCCCGCTTCAAATGCGGCCTCCAGCACGGCAAAGTCAGCGCCGCGCCGGATCAGCTCGGCGTCCTTTGCCCCACGGAAGCTTTTGCCCCCGGTCAGCAGCCAGACGGCTTCCAACAGGTTGGTTTTGCCCTGCCCGTTTGCCCCGCACAGAACCGTCAACTGCGGGGCGGGTTCCAAAACAGCGGCGGATAAATTGCGATAATCCGTCACTGCAAGGCGGTTCAGCCGCATCAGCAGCCCTCCGCGATCTGAACCTGGCGGCCTTCCAGCTCCACCACATCGCCCGGCACGCATTTTTTACCGCGCATGGTGCAGGGTTCCCCGTTCAGCTTCACTTCTCCGCCCTGGATCAGCTCCTTGGCTTCGCCGCCCGTTTCACACAGGCCGGCAAATTTCAGCAGAGCATCCAATTTGATAAATTCCGTGTGGATTCGTACTTTTTCCATCGTATCAGCCTTCATTCTTAAAGCGTACCGGCAGCACCAGGTAAATAAAGTCTTCGCCCTCCACCGGCAGGACCTTTACCGGGCTCAAGGGGCCGTTGATCTCCAGGCGCAGCTTTTCGCACTTGGAATAGCGCAGCGCATCCAGCAGGTAGCGGTTGTTGAACCCGATTTCCATGGAATCGCCTTCCATGCTTTCCGGCGTAAACTCATCCACCACCTTGCCCAGCGGGGTCTGGCAGCGCACAGTTACTTTATCCGGTGCAAAATTGATGCGCAGCGGGTTCTTCAAACGATCGGTAATAATCAAAGAAGCACGTTCCAGCGTATCAATAAAGCTCTTGCAGTCGATCACAACCTTGGTGCGGCTCTCTTTGGGAATCACGCTCTCATAATTCAGGAACTCGCCCTCGATCAACCGGCTCATGATGGTGTAGCCGTTGGTAGTGAACACCACATAGCGGCGGTTTGCATCAATTTTGACCGGTTCGTCCGGCCCGCCGATGATTTTCAGCAGCTCCTGCAGCGTTTTTGCCGGAATGATAATGCGGATATCGCGGGTGCATTCCACATCCCGCTTAATGATGGCCAGGCGGTAACCGTCCAGAGCCACAACCGTCAGGCGGCCCGGCTCGATCACGAACAATTCACCGGTGTGTGCGGGCTTCTTATCTTCCACAGCGACCGCATAGATGGTCTTTTCGATCAGCTCGCGCATCATCGAAGTCGGAATGGTCATGGTATTTTCGGCTGCCGTGTTGGGCAGGCTGGGGTAATCGCTCGCGTTCATGGCGGGGATCTCAAACTCTGCCACGCCGCCAGAAATAATTGCCATACCTTCGTTATTCAGCTCCACCGATACGGTGCCGGACGGCATACGGCTGACCATGGAGCCAAACAGCTTTGCTTCCAAAACCGTCTCGCCGGGTACCTGAACATTGCACTCAATGTTGGTGGTGATGCCCATTTCCATATCGTAGCCGGTCAGCGTCAGCTGGAACCCTTCGGCTTTCAGGTAAATGCCCTCCAGCACGGGGATCGCCGCGCGGTTGGTGATGGCGCGGGAAACGCCGTCGATCGCAGCAGACAGCAGCGACTTGTCACATTCAAACTTCAATGTTGTCACCTCGTATATAATCACTAAACTTACAGAAAACCGTGAAGCGTCGTAGCCTGGCAGACAGTTCAGAAATCTGAAATATCCGTTTTGTATAATCCTTATTTGCTGATGGGCCTGACGGTGCAGAACACGTAAAATGTCAGGGTAAACTAGATACTTTGATAGTCATAGTAGTAGGCTACGTTGAATCTGTGGAAAAGCCTGAAACCTCCGATTCCGAAGCAATTTTTGAGGACCTGGCTTTCCGCAAAACCTCGTGGAAAGAAAAATCTAAAATGTGGAAAACCTGACCTTTCAACCTGCTCTGTGGAAAATCCATGTTAATTGTTGAAAAATCAGTTGAAAATGTTGAAAGTCTAAAACTGCTGTCGGAACCCGGAATATCCGTTTTGAAAACCCGGAAAAAGCATGGCATGTTCTGCATATTCATGTATAAACATGCAGAACGCCGGGCGTTTCATTGTCAACCTGCAGCATGCATCAGGCACGGATGTTCTTCATGATGTCGTCCACGGTCTCCTTCAGGTGGCGGTCCTTGCCGATGTTCTTCTCCATCGTATTAATGGAGTACACAACGGTGGAATGGTCACGCTGGAATTCGGAACCGATGGCTTCCATGCTCATACCGGTGATCTCGCGGATGATAT
The DNA here is from genome assembly GCF_003324125.1 of Subdoligranulum sp. APC924/74. Lineage (NCBI taxonomy): Bacteria > Bacillati > Bacillota > Clostridia > Eubacteriales > Oscillospiraceae > Subdoligranulum > Subdoligranulum sp. APC924/74. The sequence continues at coordinate 9,106 of NZ_PSQF01000005.1, forward strand.
ACATCGACATCTGGCGGGCGGCACTCACATTGGCGCTGCGCTTTTTCCCGCGGATGTCGGAGGGTATCACATTATAGGTGCGCGCCACTTCGTTGATGATCTTTTCAATCGTAACGGGGATGGGCTGGGTATCATTCAGTGTATCCTTGATGGCGGTCGTCGTCACGCCGATGCAGGGGGCAATACCCTCCAACATATAGTAGGCGTTCAGCTTTTTCACTGCGCCCTCCAGCTGGCGGATGTTCTGCTTCAGATGGTTGGCGATGTATTCCGCAACGTCATCAGGCAGATCCAGATTCAGCAATTCGGCCTTGCGCTTGACGATCGCCACACGGGTTTCGAAATCAGGCGGCTGGATATCCGCCGTCAGGCCCCACTCGAACCGGGTGCGCAGACGCTCTTCCAGGCTCTTGATCTCCTTGGCCGGCCGGTCGGATGCCAGCACGATCTGCTTGCCGGCATTATGCAGCGTATTAAAAGTATGGAAAAACTCTTCCTGCGTTGATTCCTTGCCCGCCAAAAACTGGATATCGTCGATCAGCAACACATCGGCTTCGCGGTATTTCTGGCGGAACTGTTCGGTCGTTGCCATTTTGACCGCGGTGATGATCTCGTTGGTAAACTTTTCGCAGTCCACATAGACGATATTGTAGTCCGGATGGTTTTTGTGGATCTCGATCTGAATCGCGTTCAGCAGATGCGTTTTGCCCAGACCGGACGGTCCGTAAATGAACAGCGGATTGTAAGCGCCGGACGGGTTTGCCGCAACCGCCTGCGCCGCCGCAAAGGCAAATTGGTTGGACGGGCCGCGGATGAAGTTTTCAAAGGTGAAATCATACCGGCCCGAGGGCAGGCTGGCTTCATCCATTGGGCGTTTTTCTTTGGCAGCCTCTGGTTCAGGCTGCGGCACAGTGAACTTGACCTCAACATCAAAGCCAAGTACAGCCTTAAACGCATCCTTCAGCAGACCCGTATAACGGTCAGACACGATCTTACAGATAAAATCATTGCGGACTTCCAGCGTGATGCAGTTGGAATTTTCAAAGCTGACCGCTTTCAGCCCGCTGATGTAATACTGGTACGTCGCGTCGGCAGTATGTTCGCGGCAATAGGCTTTGGCCGCGTCCAGTACGTCGTTGAATGAATCCATGGATACTCCCCACTTTTGTGTTAGTCAAGGCAATGCACTGCCGCCCCGCAGGCTGCCGCCCAATTTTTGCAAACAAAACACAAGCCGCCCCCCATTATAAAGTAAGAGCGCCGCATCGTTCCACAAAATTCCGGCTGCATCCGGCAGGGTATTGCTGCACGGCCTAAAATTCTTGGGCAGGCGGGCGGAGCATGCAGCAGCCGGCAGCTGCGGGGAAGATGTTGCCTTTCCCGGTCCGCCAAAACCGCTGTGTCAACCCGCGGAAAGCAGGCCCGAAAGCCCGCTCTGCCGATTTTTAGACACAGAGATACAGATATAGTATAGCATAAATTTACCCCCAATACAATTATAATAGGGTACAATTTTCCACGATATGGGCAATAAAAGTTGAAAATATGGCAAAAAATGCAGGTTTTGAACCAACATTCCACCAAATCCACACCTCACAGCGGGCTCGTTTGCATCTATTTGTCCGCTGGGCCCGCCCGCGCAGAGCGCAAAATCCAATCCTTCGCGCCTGATATTGGATCGCCGCGTGGATTTTTTCGCGGTTTGCTATTGACAAACTTGCCGTCCTTGCGCTATAATCAAAGTCTGCAAGGCTGCCCCTGTATCTACGGGCATTTGCCAAGCGTAAATCGCCAAAAAATGCCCAGTATTGGGGAAACTTTGAAGGAGGGAATACGAAATGAAGCAGACTTTCCAGCCGAAGAAGCGTCAGCGCAGCCGCGTTCATGGCTTTTTGAAGCGCATGGCTTCTAAGAACGGCCGTAAGGTGCTGGCCCGCCGCCGTGCTAAGGGCCGCAAGAACCTGACCGTCTGATTTTTCAGGCACAGGTTTCGCAAACACATGCAAACAAAGGCTGCTGATTTCTTGTCAGCGGCCTTTTTTGCTAGGATGTACTGGAAAAAAGCCAAAATTTGGAGCATTTTCACAAAGGCAAACCCGTTTTTTCGGCGTTTTGCCTTGGCCTATAACAGTTCCGGTGCACCATCCATTCTCACTCCCTGCACGTATTAAGCCGTGCAGGCCATACAATCCTACCATGCCGGAGGAACCCCGCCATGCGCTATCGAACCCTGACCAAAAATAAGGAATTTTCCCGCATTTATGCCCGCGGCAAAAGCTATGTTCACCCCAATCTGGTGCTGTATGTGGCCAAAAACCGGCTGGGCTATACCCGCATCGGACTGACCGCCACTAAAAAGGTGGGCCATGCCGTGCAGCGCAACCGTGCGCGGCGCATTATGCGCGCAGCACTTTCGGAACACCTCTCGCAAAATATCGGCGGATATGATATAATCTTAGTAGCGCGTGCCCGCACGCCCTACCTGAAAAGCACCCAACTGAGCAAAACACTGGCGGGCCTGATGCGCAAAGCCGGCCTGCCGGATAAAGCTGCCGCGGTGCCGCAGCAGCCAGCGGCCAAACCGCAGCCGAACGGTGCACCGGAGTGATCAGCCGGGTGCTGATTGCCCTGGTGCGCGGCTACCAGAAGGTCATTAGTCCGCTGCTGGGGCATAACTGCCGGTTTACCCCAACCTGCAGCCAGTATATGATCCAGGCTATCCAGGTGCATGGCCCGGCCAAAGGCCTGCTGCTGGGCCTGTGGCGCATTCTGCGCTGCAACCCCTTTGGCAAGTACGGCTATGACCCCGTGCCGGAAAAGGGGCGCTGGATGAACCCAGAGCGGAAGCTGTTCAGAGAAAAGCGATAAGGCTGAATTAAACTAAATTAAACTAAATTAAAAAAGAATAAAGAATAGAGAATAATGTTGGTGGACCGCTGCGCCGGAACGGCGCAGCTCAAAAAATTAGGGTTCTGCCGAGCCAAAACCCGCAGCAGAACTTTTAGGATGACCTTATCCCTAATATTCCAAAATAAAGGCACCGCAGGTGCCAACCACCATGATTCATTATTCTTTCTTAATTATTCTCTATTACTCTCGCCTCTCATGTCTTCTCACCGCACGGCGAAGACCTTCTTTATAAAATAAATGCCCTGCGTGCGGGCAGGGCGGAAGGATAGAATATGGGATTCCTCGCAATGATCCTGGGACCGCTGATGCGTATGCTGTATCAGATGATCCCGAACTTCGCCGTCACGATGATTGTTTTCACCGTGATCATCAAACTGCTCATGCTTCCGCTGATGATCAAACAGCAGAAGTCCATGGCCAAGATGTCGGTGTTTACACCGATGGTCAATGAAATCCAGCAGAAGTACAAGAACAACCAGGAAAAAATGCAGGAGGAAATGGTCAAGCTCCAGCAGGAGTATGGCTACTCCCCCACTGCAGGCTGCCTGCCGATGCTTGTCAATATGCTGGTCCTGTTCGGCATGGTGGAGGTTGTTTACCGCCCTGTGCAGTACATTCTCGGCATCCCCAAGGACGCCATCAGCGCCGCCTGCACCGCACTTGGCATTGCTGCCAACGGCGCAGCGGCCCAGACCGGCCTGATCGAAGCAATCCACGCCGGCCTTGCCAGTGGTGTGGATACCGGCCTGACTACCGAGCAGCTCAGCTCCATTGCCAACTTTAACACCAGTTTCCTTGGCATGGATATGTGCACCATCACCGGCTTCAGCTTCAGCCTGATCATGATCTTCCCCATCATCGCTGCGGTTACCATGTGCATCTCCCAGGTGCTCAGCACCAAGATGTCCGGCCAGCAGGCCCAGATGCAGGGCAGCATGAAGGTCATGATGTGGGGCATGAACATCATGTTCGTCTTCATGTGCTTCCAGATGCCTGTCGGCTTCTCCCTGTACTACGGCACCTCCAACATCTTCATGATGCTGCAGACCGTGCTGACCTACAAGGTGTATAACCCCGAAAAGTTCAAGGCTCAGTACGAAGCCGAAGTTGCCGCCAAGCGCGCCGCCAAGAAAGAGATCAAGACCGTTACCGTCGAAGAAGGCGGCAAAAAGGTCGAAAAGAACGTCAACAAGCGTCAGCTGGACCAGATGCGCCTTGAATACGCCCGCAAGCTGGATGCCGAAAAGTACGCCAATGACCGTACCGTCCCCCTGACGGACGAGCAGCGCGCCGAGATGGAAGCCCAGAAGGCCCAGAAAGGCAAAAAGAAGAAGTAAGACCGCCCTATAAAGAAGGAGGTAGTAATCATGCGTGAATATGTTGCAACCGCCAAAACGGTGGAAGAAGCCATTCAGCTGGGCTGCGAAGCGCTCAGCGTTGACCGTGACGACCTGGGTGTGAGCTATGAGATCCTGGAAATGCCGCAGAAAACCGGCTTCCTGGGCCTGAAAGTGACCCCTGCAAAAGTAAAAGTTACCGTGGAAACTGCCGATACCGAGCCGGAAACCACGCCTGCTGCCCCGGTGGCTGCCGCTGAACCCGAACCCGCCCCGGCAGAAGAAGTGGCCGAACAACCCGCGGCAGAGGATGCTGCCCCGGCGGAAGCCGAGACCCCGCTGGATATTGCCGCTGACCCCCGCCTGCAGGCTGCGGTGGATTACCTGACCCCCATCTTCCACCTGATGGGCGTGGAGGAGTTCACCTTTACCGCAGGCAAAAAGGGAGAAGCTACCATTCTGCATGTTGAGGGTGCCCACCTGGGCGCACTCATTGGCCGCCGCGGCGAAACGATGGAGAGCCTTTCCTATCTGGCAAGCCTGGTGGTCAACCGGATGGAAGGCCCTTACGTCAAGCTGGGCATTGATGTGGGCGGCTACCGCAATAAGCGCGAAGACGACCTGACGGCCTTGGCTGTGCGCATTGCCAACCGTGTGATCCGCACCGGCTGCTATTACGAGATGGAGCCGATGAACCCCTACGAGCGCCACATCATCCATACCGCTGTGGCTGAGATCGAGGGCGTACGCAGCGAGAGCAAGGGCGAAGGCCCCGACCGCCGCGTGGTGATTTATTCCACCGACCCCAACGCCAGCAACCTGCCGGATCGTGATGCACCGCGCGGCCGCCGCAGCGGCCCCAACCGCGGCAATCGCAATGGCCGCAGCTTTAACGGCAATCGCGGTCCCCGCAACGATAACCGCCGCGGCGGTGGTTACCGCGGCAGCAGCAGCCGTCCCCCGCGTGATAACCGCGGTGGCAGCCGCAATGGCGGCCGCGGCTATGGCCGCCCGTCCAGCGTGCCGGAGCGCGAATTTGCCAGCGCCCCGCGTGATCCCAACGCCCGCCCGCAGGCCCCGGCCCGCACCGCGCGCATCCATGATGGGGATGATTTTGATATGTTCGGCAAGATCGAACTGTAAGATCCAGCGCAAAATCAGCATTTGAAAAAGAGCAGCGTTTTTGCCATGCGGCAGAAGAAACGCTGCTCTTTTTGTACAGATAAAAACGCTGGAGAGATTACAGGAAACGATCGGACAAAAGCTGTCCAACCCCCACAGTGCGCCATTTCTCGCTTTGTTCCGTGTTGCGGGCAGGCAAAAGGACGCTCTGGCAGGTAATGGTGTGCTGGAACAACGCCATAAACCGGGTGAACACAATGCTGACCACGATTTGTAGCAGGTCAATCAGCCGCCCGGCCCCTTGATCACGAACTGTGCCGCAACCGGAATGTGGTATACGATCAAGGTCAGGTTGGCAAAATCCCGTCCGGTCCCCTGGCTGACGGTGCATGGTACCGATACAATGGCCGATGCCCCCAGCCTGTCAATGCCCAGCGCCAACAGGACCATCCTGACAGATAGATCCCGAAGCGGGCAGCATGCTGCGCTTTCATTCTAAGGCAACACCGCACAATTCCCGCCTTACGGCTTAAGCACCGCTCCGGCGGCTGCGGCACGGCCTCTGCCGCACCTCGCTCGCCGTATCGGCACTTAGAATTATGCGGTATTGCCCTAAAGCTCTCCTTGCTTTATGCGCTTGTAAAACAGTAAAATCGTATTTTTGTGGAATAGGTATAATGTTGGTCATTCCGTTTGTTCCGCATCGTTATAAGTACGCTGCTTTCTGATAAAGTTTTTATTATAATACTGACCCACGCCGGGAACAATGTACGCCCCCGGCGGCTGCCAAAGCCCCGTGCTGTGCGCGGGGGCTTTTTCTTGTGCCAGCCGCCGCCTTGTGCTACAATACTGGTGTATTTTGCAGCGGCATTGCCCGCTGCCCGTGGAACATTGAAGGAGGAACCCCCATGCCTGCCATTACTGTGCGCGGCGTAACGCTGCTGCCCCCGCGGGATGCTGCCCCGACCAACTTTAAGATCCTGGTATCCGTTATGGCCAACGACCTTTCCAACGCTGCCGCCGCTGGGGCGGCTGGGGACGTGGTAGAGCTGCGTTTGGATGCTCTTTCGATATTGGATGCTCCTAACGTGCAAAACGTGCTGTGCGCCGCCCGTGCCGCCATTGGGCAGGACGTTCCTCTACTGGCCACCATCCGAACCAAAAAAGAGGGCGGTCTGGCTGATCTCACCGATGCCGCATACGGCGAACTCGGCACTGCTATCTGCCACAGTGGCCTGGCGGATCTGCTGGATGTCGAAGCCAGCACGGCTCCGGCGGTCATTGTTGCCATCCAGCAGCAGGCGCGGGAAAGCGGCGTAAAAACCGTGTTCAGCAGCCATAACTTTGCCGAGACTCCGCCCACCGAAACGATGGTCAACACCCTGACTGATATGGTCCGCCGCGGGGCAGATATCGCCAAGCTGGCCGTAATGCCCCATACCCCTGCGGATACCGCCCGCCTGCTGGAAGCCACCGCCCAGGCAGCCCAAGCCACAGGGAACGATACCCCGCTCATCACCATGTCCATGGGCCAGCAGGGGATGGTCAGCCGCATCTGCGGCGCAGCGTTTGGCAGCTGTGCAGGCTTTGCCACGGCAGGTGTTTCCAGCGCACCGGGCCAGCCCGCCGCCCCCGCCCTGCGCACGGCGCTGGACGCCCTGGGTGCCATGCTGGGTTGAATCGTCCTGAAAAAGCAAAGGCAACACCGCACAATTCCCGCCTTGCGGCTTAAGCACCGCTCCGGCAGCTGCGGCACGGCATCTGCGTTGCCAAAATGCTCGATAATGTCGGGTTGCGGTACCCGCATCGTGCTTCGGGGGCAAAAGCCCCTCGCACTCTGCGACCGCTGCCCCTGCTTCGGTTCGCTGTTTCCGCCACTGGCGGCGCTCACCTTTGCAGCATCCAGTATTATCTACGCTTTTGGCTTAGCATCTGCCGCACCTCGCTCGCCGTATCGGCACTTAGAATTATGCGGTATTGCCCAAAGTCCAAAATGCAACTTCCCGTTGCTTGGCAAACGCAGCCCGCTATGCTATCCTACGGATAAAAGATAAAGGAGGCAATGCCATGGAAACTAGGCAAGTTATTTTGCAGCTGCGTACCGCCAAAGGGTTATCGCAGGAAGAACTGGCCGCAAAAGTATATGTGACCCGCCAGGCCGTGTCCCGCTGGGAAACCGGATTGTCGGTGCCCGATGCCGGGATGCTTGTCCGCATCGCCGGGGCGCTGGACACGACGGTGAATGATCTTCTCGGCGAGGAGGAGCCGGAACAGGGCCGGGACCTGGCCGCCGAGCTGGAAGCGCTCAACCGGCAGCTGGCCGAGCGGGAGGAACGCAGCCGCAGGCGCTGGCGGGCCTTCTTTGCGGCGGTGGGAATCCTGGCCCTGTGGGGGGCCGTGATGCTCGCCGCGGGCCTGATCCGGTAGCTGCCGGCACAGCTTCTTTCCGGTGCGCCGGTCATCGGCGGCGCCGACAGGGCCACCGGCATCTGGGTCGTCCGCCCGTCGGGACCGTGGCTGCCCCTGCTGCTGACGGCGGGCGCGGGCCTGGCGGCGGTGGCGGGACTGTGGAAGACCCGGAAAAAATAGAAAGGAGAACGCGATGAAACGAGCGGCAATCCTGCTCTGCCTGCTGCTCCTGACGGGGTGCGGCAGCGACGCGGTGCCGGCCATCGAGGAGGAGGCCTGGCAGATGACCACCGTCCAGAGCACGGCGGACAACGGGGCGATCATCGCCTGTGCACCCGGCGAACCGGGCGCCCCCGACACGGCCGAGCGGCTCACGCTGGTCTGCACGGCGTCGGACGGGGTGCTCACGCTGACCGACGGGACCAACGACCGGCAGTATGCGGGAAGCTACCGGCTTGAGCAGAGCGACGCCGGGTCCGCGGTCTACACCGTCACGGTCGGACAGACCGAGGGGATGGCCGTCACGGCCCTGACCCGCTATGCCGACGGGAGCAGCCGCCCCACGCTGATTCTCACCCTGGACGGATACGCGCTGCACTTTTTCCCGCAGGACGATCAGGCGTGACGCAGCGCGCCCTGGTCGTCGGGCTGAAGTTCGAGAATCCCGGCAAAGAGTTCCGCCGCCTCGGAGGTCCGGCCCAGACCGGCGCAGCCCAGCGCCCGCAGATAGTTGCAGTACTGGCGGTTGCGCAGCGCAATGTCATCGGCAAAGACCTCGATCTCGGGCAGCGAGACCGCAAAGAAATCGTAGGCCACCGCATCGAACAGGTGGGTTTCCCCGTAGGTCAGCAGCTTGTGGAAGGCCTTGCGGGCGGCGGCTTCGTTGCCCATCGCACGCTGGGCAAGTCCCTGATAATAGATGAAATCCGACGGCTGGTCGTTGTAGTAGAGCACCCGGCCGGGCTCCTGCGGACCGGAGGCGGCGCGCAGGAAGGCGGCGGCCGCCTCGGGTTCGCGGCCCATCGCCCGCAGCGCGACGCCCTGCCAGTAATCCGCCTCGTTGTCCGGGACGTTGGGCAGTTTGCCCTCGCCCAGGGTATCGGGGTAGGTCTTGCTCTGCTCCAGCAGCTGCACGGCCCGGTCATTCTCGCCGCGGTTCAGGCAGTCCTTGGCCAGACGGATCAGCGCATACCGGTACTGGGCGCTGACCTTGCCCTCGCCGCCCTCCCAGGGGTGGAACCGGCGGGTGAGCAGAATCTGCAGCGCCTCCTCACAGCGGCCCTCACAGTTCAGCAGCGTGACATACCGCAGCATCAGGTCGTCCCGCTGCTCCACGAGCGCGAGGTTCTCCTCCAGCAGCTGCAGCCGGGCGGCGTTGGAACGGCCCAGCCGGGCGGCCAGCTGGTCGTATTCCAGCAGCAGGCGCGGATAGCCGGGGTCCAGCCGGCGGGCCTGCTCCATCTCCCGCAGGGCGGCGTCGGCGTCGCCCTGTTTGTTGTAGCGCGCAATCGCCAGGTTGCGGTGTACCAGCGCCTGGCCGGGGTCCTGCTGCACCGACGCTTCCCAGTGCGCTATCGCGGCGTCCGCCTGCTTCTTGTCGTACAGCAGGCAGCCCAGCAGGGCATGGGCCCGGGGCGCCCGGCCGAGCAGACGGATCGCGTATTCCAGAATCGCGATCTCCTCCACCCGGTTGGGATAGCACCGGGGCGCCGGCAGGTGTTCGGCGCGCAGACAGCAGGCGCGGGCCGCCGCCTCGTCCCCGGCCAGCCCGTGCAGATACCCCTCGTAGTAGGACGGCATCGGGCTCTGTTCGGGGCAGGCCTGCAGGATCTCCACCGCCTCCTCCAGCAGCCCGGCCTTGGCATAGTGCAGCGCCAGGTCCAGGTAGTTGTGCGCCTCCTGCCGCATGACGGTGCGCCAGACCTCCGGCGTTCCGGTCCGGCGGGATTCCTCGTACAGGCAGCCCATCTGCAGCGGGTCAATGGCCAGACTCTCGGCAAGCAGGGCGGTGTTGTCCCGCCCCAGATGCCGCAGCAGCGCGGCTTTCAGGCAGCGGCCGTTCATGTTGTGCCAGTTGCGGACCAGCGACAGCCCGACAAACTCCAGCGCCTGCTCCAAATTGCCGCGCTGCGCTTCCAGACAGGCCAGCCAGTAGAACCCGGCACTCTGGGTCTCGGCGCTCCAGGTGGATTTGTAGAAGGCGTCGTAGGCTTTGCGGTGCTGGCCGTCCGCCTCCAGCGCCAGCCCCAGATGGAAAAAGCACGCGCCCTGGTAGGGGTTGGGGTTCTTCCAGGTCTGTTTCTGAACGGCCTTTTCAAAACAGGCGATGCTCTGCCGGATCTGTCCCTGGCGGAAGAGCAGCAGCCCGTAGCCGTCGTTCAGCCGCAGGTCGGTGGGGTCGCGGCGCAGCCCTTCCCGGTAATAGTCGGCCGGGTCGCGGGTGGCATGGCGGTACTGTTCGAGATGGGTCGCCGCCAGATACAGTTCCTCGGTGGTGCGCAGCTCCTCCGGCGCGCCGAGCGGCTCGGCGGGGGCGGGGATGGGCCGCAGTTCCGGCTCATACATCCGGTAGCGCACCAGGGTGCGGTCCCCGGCCTCCACCGTGACCTCGCAGTCGTGCAGCGTGCCGTCCGCGGCAAAGTCTGCCCCGAACCAGCCCTGCGGCGAGAGGTCGGCGCGCGCCTCATACAGGCAGTCCCCGCCGCGCTGCACCCGGATCACGGCGCCGGGCTGTTCCCCGGTGACATAGACCCGCACCTCGCCGCGGCCGTCGGGAAGAAGCTGCAGACCCACGGCGGCATCCCGGGTGGCGTTGCCCACCCGGCCCACCCCCTTGTAGGGCAGGAAATACTGGACAAAGGTCTTTTCCTCCTGGGGCTTGAGCCAGGAAAAATCCGGCTGATTGTCGGTGAACACGCCGGTCATCAGTTCAATGTACGGCCCGTCCGCGTCGGTCAGGTTGCGGTCCCAGGCGCGGCCGAAATCGCCGTTGCCCCAGGTCCACTGTTTTTTGCCCGGCGCCACATGGTGGTCCGCCACATGAAGCAGCCCGGCCTGGCGGGATTCGTCGTAGTTGCCCACAAAGTCAAAGTCCGAGTGGGCCGCCATGTAGGAGGTCGGGACCGGCACGTTCTTGTAGCGCGAGATGTCCACCCCCGCCGAGTAGTCGCACTTGTAGTATTCGCCGGTCGCAATCGGGAAGGTCGAGACCGCGCGCCTGCCGTGGTCCATGACGGCGTTCACGTCGGGCGGAAAGACCGAGTAGGTGTGATCGTTGACCGGCACCGCGGGGTTGGCCCACCACAGGAAGGTCTGCGGCAGGTCGGTGGGATTGTACAGCCGGCCCCGGATTTCCAGATACGCCTTGCCGGGGTACAGGCTGATTGCGGCCATCCCCTTGGTGCCGTACATCTTGTCGGTCTCGCCGACATAGACGGTCACCGAGCCGTCGTCGTGCTCGGCCACGCGGTAGTCCACCGGCGAGAAGGTGGTCGGGCGGTGATGCTGCGGCCAGTTGAATTCAATCCCGCCCGAAATCCATGGCCCGGTCAGCCCCACCAGCGCCGGTTTGACGACGTGGTTGTAATAGACAAAATCATAGCCGTTGGTCTTGTCGAGGGCGCGGTGAATCCGTCCGCCCAGTTCGGGCAGGACCATGACGCGCAGATACTCGTTTTCCAGCCAGACGGCATGGTAGGCGACCTCCCGGCAGACATCCGACACCTTCTCGGTCACCGGCAGCGGATAGACCTTGCCGGTGCTGCCCTGGTAGGCGCGTTTTTCAATGAAAAGCGGATATTTTTCCGGCTCGGCGGCTGGATAGGTCGGAAGAAGAACGGTCTCCTCCCAGATTTTTGCGGCGTGGTTCATCATCAGCAACCCTCTTTCCTGGCAGGGCGGGCTTTCCGCCGCGCCCCGATGCTCCCATTGTACCGCGGACGGCCGGCGGGAAAAATGGCTTATTCTCAAAAATGATGGACAATCTTGCACGGCGGCGCTATACTGTGCGTATGGAACTGCAGATTGAACGAAAACCCGACGGCTTTGCGGGGGAGACCTACATCGTCCTGCCCACCGAAGCCTTCTCGGACTATATCGGGCATCCGCTGGTGCGCCGTCTGTATCTGACGGACGCCGGCTTCTTTCCCCATGCCGCCCACCATTACCGCGAGCGCAGCGAGGGCATTGAGGAATACATCTTCTTGTGCTGTACCAGCGGCCGCGGCGTCGTGGAGGTGCAGGGCCGGACCTTCCCGCTGCGGGACAACGAGGCGCTGTGCATCCCCCGCCTCTGCCCGCACCGCTACTGGGCCGACGAGGAGGACCCCTGGAGCCTGCTCTGGGTGCATTTCCAGGGCGAGGACTGCGGCTATTACCCGCTGGACCGGCCGCAGGTCTGCCGGTTTTCGTCGGCCGGGACGGTCCGCCGGATGGAATTCCTCTTCAACCAGCTGTTCCGCACGCTGGAACAGGACTATACGCTGGGCAATTTCATCTACCTCTCCCAGCTGCTGGCGCTCATCCTGGGCGAAACCTACGCCCGCCGGCAGGAGGACGGCACCACGGCCCGGCAGAACCGGCAGGTCACCCGGGCCGTGCGGTATATGTACCGCCACCTGGACCGGGAACTCACGCTGGCGGAACTCTCCGCCGCGATGGGCACCTCCCCGAGCACCCTCAGCGCGGTGTTCCGGCAGTGCACCGGCCATGCGCCGATGGACTTCTTCACCCGCCTCAAGATGAAGCAGGCCTGCCGGATGCTGCGTTCCGGCGGGGAGTATGTCTACGAGGTCGCCCGGCAGCTCGGCTACCGGGACCCCTACTATTTCTCGCGGGCCTTCAAGAAGGTGATGGGGGTCTCGCCGCGCAGCTACCAGAACGGCCTCGGCCGGTCCGACCCGCCCGGGGACGAGGAAACCTGACCAACGGAACCTTCCGTTGGTTCTTTTTTTGCCGCGGACAAAGCAAGATTGTCCATCTTTTTTCAGGATTTGCCATTGGCGGCGGCGCACCGCCACGGTACAATAAAACCAAAACCGTACAGTGGGGGAGAATGACGATGCAGACAACGATGGATCTTTCGGGCCTCTGGGAAGTGCGGCTGGGCGACGGGGCGCCGGCCACGGTGCATCTGCCCGGCACGCTGGAGGAAAACGGCCTCGGCGAACCCGAAACCCCGGCCCTGGAAAGCCGGCTGACCCGCCGGTTCCGGTGGGAGGGCGAGGCGGTCTTTTCAAGAGAGGTGACGCTGCCCGACCACCCCGGCCGGCGGCTGATCCTGGAAGCCGAGCGCGCCCGGCAGCTCCGGCTTACGGTGGACGGGCAGCCGGTCCCCACCCTGCAGGGGACGCTGAGCACCCCCTACCTGTTTGAGCTGACCCGCTGGGCGGGGCGCCGGGTGCGGCTCTGCCTGCTCTCGGACAACCGGTATCCGGGCTGGCCGCGGGAGGAGATTGTCCATGCCTCGGCGGCGACCGACGAGACCCAGACCAACTGGAACGGCCTTCTGGGTCGGCTGTGCGTGCACAGCGTTGCGGACTTCTGGGTGCGGTCGGTGCGGGTCTATCCCCACGGCCGGACGCTGGATGCGGCGGTGGATCTGGCGGTGCCCCGGCAGGCGCTGGACGCGGTCGGCGACGGCGAACTGGTGCTGGAAGGCCCCGCCCTGGCCCGGCCGTTCTGCCTGCTCCGGCGGGACTGGCAGCCGGAATCGCTGCGGCAGGGGCTTTGCACCCTCTGGTGCCGGGATCTGCCGGTTGCCCCCGAGGCCCCGCTGTGGGAGGAAGCCTGCGGCGCCCTGACGCAGATCACGGCGTCGCTCGTGCTGGACGGCAGGACGGTGTCCCGCGCCCGGGCGGACTTCGGCCTGCGGACCTTCGGGGCGGACGGGGGACGGCTCACCCTCAACGGCCGGGTGTTTCTGCTGCGCGGGGAGGCCAACTGCTGCGTCTTTCCCGAGACTGGCCACCCGCCCATGACGACCGGGGCCTGGCGGGAGGTTCTGGGTCGCTACCGGGCCTACGGGGTCAACTGTCTGCGGTTCCATTCCTGGTGCCCGCCCGAGGCGGCCTTTGCGGCGGCTGATGAACTGGGAATGCTGCTCCAGCCCGAACTGTCCGACTGGAACTGCACCAACGCGCTGGAAACCCCGCACAGCGCCGCATATTATGAGGCGGAACTGCGGCAGATCCTCTTCTGCTACGCCAACCACCCCTCCTTTGTCATGCTCACGCTGGGCAACGAACTCTGCACCGGCGAGGAGGGACACCGCCGGATGGCAGAGCTGGTCCGGCTGGCCCGGCAGCTGGACCCCACCAGACGGTATGCCGGGTCCTCCAACGGCCAGTACGGGGAACAGGGATATGACGGCGTCAGCGACTTCTACACCGCGGCGGCGTATGGGGACCGGATGCTCCGCGCCACAAGCTCCCCGATGATCGGGCATCTGAACCGGTGCCGGCCCGGCACCCGGCAGAATTACCGGGAGGCCGCCGCCCAAACCGGCGGGGTGCCGGTGTTCGGCTTTGAGGTGGGCCAGTACGAGAGCTGGCCGGATTTTGACCAGATTGACCGGTTCCGGGGCATCACCATCCCGGAAAATCTTCGGGCCATCCGCCGCCGTGCCGAACAGACCGGGGCGGCGGCATACTGGCAGGCGGGCGTGCAGGCCAGCGGGGAGCTGGCGCTGCGGTGCTACCGCGAGGAGGTCGAGGCCGTGCTGCGCACACCCGGAATGAGCGGGCTCTCGCTGCTCGGCTTGCAGGATTTTCCGGGGCAGGGGACGGCGCTCGTCGGCATGATGGACGCGCACCTCACCCCCAAACCCGCCGACTTTGCCAGACCGGAGCGGTTTGCGGCCTTCTTTGCGCCGGTGGTGCTGCTGGCCTGCTTTGACCGCTATACCTACGAGGCCGGCGAGTGGTTCACGGCGGATCTGCGGGTGGCCAATTACGGCCGGCAGACGCTGGCGGGGCCGCTCTGCTGGCGGATTGCCGAAGGCCGGACCATCCTCGGACAGGGAACGCTGGACGCCCCGGCCGGATGGCCGGCGGGCGGCCTGCGGGAGGCGGGCCGTATCCGGTGGCAGATGCCCGGCGATGCGCGTCCCCATGCCCTGACGCTCGAACTGTCCGCCGGGGACCTCAACAGCCGCTATCCGCTGTGGAGCTATCCCTGCGCCAAGGCCGCACCCGCCGTGCTGCGCCGCCTGACCGAGGCAGACCTGCGGCGGATCGAGGCGGGGGCCAGTGCCCTGATCGACCTGCCCGCCGACGGCACGGAATGCCCGGCGTCGGTGCGCTGCCAGTTCAGCACCGATTTCTGGTCGGTGGGCACCTTCCCGGAGCAGGAAGGCACGATGGGGCTGCTGATCCGGGCGGAACACCCGGCCCTCAAGGACTATCCGACCGGGACCGCTTCAAACTGGCAGTGGTGGACCCAGTCCCACGGCCGGGCTTTCCGGCTGCCCCGCACGATCGAGCCGGTCGTCCGGGTGCTGGACAGCGTGACCCGGCTGGACAACCTGGGCCTGCTGTGGGAGGCCCGGCTCGGGAAAGGCCGGCTGCTCGTCAGCGGCATGGACCTTGCGGGGCACCTTGAGTTCCCCGAATGCCGCTACCTGCTGGAATGTCTGGCCGCCTACCTCGACGGACCGGCCGCCCCCATGGCCGCCGTCACGCCGGAGGAGCTGCGCCGGCTGATCCGGGTATCGCCCCGGTAAGATCCCGACAAGGAGAATTATGATGCACGTTGAATTTGAACCCTATCACAGATCCGAAATCCTGCACGGACACCTGCATCTGGGCGGGAGCAACCCCGGCGGGGAGCGGATCGAAGTCAACAGTCTCTGCCTGACCCGGGGCGGACAGCCCTGGCTGCCCGTCATGGGCGAGTTCCATTTTTCCCGCTGCGACCCCGCACAGTGGCAGACCGAGCTCTGCAAGATGAAGGCGGGCGGCGTCACGATGGTCTCCACCTATCTGTTCTGGATTCACCACGAGGAGCGGGAAGGGGAGCTGCGGTTCTCCGGCCGGCTGGACGTGCGCCGGTTCGTGCTGTGCTGCCGCAGGGCCGGGCTGGATGTGGTGCTGCGCATCGGCCCCTGGGCCCACGGCGAATGCCGCAACGGCGGATTCCCCGACTGGCTGCTGCACAAGGGCATCCCGCTGCGGCAGAACCACCCGGCCTATCTGGCGCTGGTCCGGGCATGGTACCGCAGCATCTACCGGCAGGTCCGCGGCCTGCTCTACCGCGACGGCGGGCCGATTGTCGGCATCCAGCTGGAAAACGAGCTGGTGGACAACAGCGACCATCTCGCGGCGCTCAAACGGATCGCGGTGGAGGAAGGGTTCGAGGTGCCGCTCTACACTGTCACGGGCTGGAACGCGGTCAGCGGGGCGCGCATCCCGACGGCGGAGGTGCTGCCGGTCTTTGCGGCCTATCCCGACGCCCCCTGGACCCAGCACCGCGATCCGCTGCCCCTCTCGCCGCAGTATCTGTTCAACCCCACCCGCAACGACACGGCGGTGGGCGCCGACCTGCTGCACACCGCCGCGCCGGACGGCTGGCAGCTGCCCTATGACCGTTACCCCTTCGCTACCTGCGAGATCGGCGCGGGCCAGCAGTCCACCTACCACCGCCGGGTGCGGATCTCCGGCATGGACGCCTACGCCCTCTCGCTCGTCAAGCTGGGATGCGGCAACAACCTGATCGGATATTATATGTACCACGGCGGCACCAACCCCATCGGCCGGGACTCCACCCTGCAGGAATCCCGCGCCACCGGCTACCCCAACGACTACCCGATCCTCAACTATGATTTTGCCACGGCGCTGAGCCAGTACGGCGAAACCCGCCCCCAGTACCGGTGGCTCAACCTGCTCCATCTGCTGGCCGCCGACTTCGGCCGCGAACTGGCCCGCATGGAATATGTCAGTTCCCTCACCCATCCGACGCCGGAGGACCGGCAGACACTGCGCTGCTGTCTGCGGACGGACGGAACCGCCGGCTTCGTCTTTGTCAACCATCACCAGCGGCACGCGGCGCTCTGCCCGGTGTCCGATGTCGTGCTGGATACCGGCACGGTGTGTTTCCCGCCCATCACGGTGGCGGGGGACCTGGCCTTCCTCTTCCCGTTCGGGCTCTCGCTGGGCGGCCGGACGCTGCGCTGGGCCACCGCCCAGCCGATCTGCCGGTCCGGCGATACCTGGTTCTTTGCGGCCATCCCCGGCATCCCGGCCCGGTACCGGTTCGCGGACGGCACGCTGGTCACGGCCGGGCAGGGAATCGCGGTGCAGACGGCGGGTCCGGTCCGGCTGGTCACCCTCCCGCTCGGGCAGGCGCTCTGGCTGCGGCGGCTCGGCCAGCGCATCGTCCTCGGGCAGGGGTGCGACCTCTACGAGGAGGACGGCACCATCCGCGCCGTGCAGCCCGGGAGTTTCCGGTACCTGCTGTGGCAGGACGACCACTTTGTCCCGCGGGAGGAAACGCGCTCCTTCACCCCGGCGCAGCTCACCATGACCCCCTGCCCGGAACCGTTTGCGCCGCCGTATGAGGAGGAACTCTGCCTCGGCGGCCGGGTGCCCCGCCATTGGTACCGACTGGAGGTCTCGGGCAGCGAAGGGTTCCTGCGCTTCCCGCAGCGCTGCGATGTCGCGCAGATCTATGCCGACGGGGCGCTGGCGGCGGACAATTTCTACAACGGCGAGCCGTGGCGGGTGCCCGCCTCGCTGCTGTACGGCCGGCAGTGTTATCTGGTCATGACGCCGCCCTCCGATGCCGTGTTCATGGACCCCTGACAGCAAAAACCGCCTGACCGCACATTCCGTGCAGCCGGGCGGTTTTTGCAATAGGGGAAGAAACAGTGAAAATGTCGGGTCGGTTACCGGAGCTTCCAGGCCAGGTCGGCCAGGAACAGGTCATGCTCCAGCGCTTCCGGGGTGGTGTCCTTGCCGATGTGCACAAACTCAATGTCCATCATGTTGGCCCAGTCGTGCATCTGTTCGGCGGTCACGTCGTAGCTCAGCACCGTGTGGTGCGCACCGCCCGCCGTGATCCAGCACTCCACGCCGGTCGTCAGGCTGGGCAGGGCCTTCCACATCACGCGGGCCACCGGCAGGTTGGGCATCGGCAGAATCGGCTTGACACACTCGATGTCCTGGCAGATCAGCCGCAGCCGGCCGCCCATGTCGATCAGGCTCACGACGATGGCCTTGCCTGCCTTGCCCTCAAAGACCAGCCGGGCGGGGTCCTTCTCGTTCATGCCGATGCCGAGGGGGTGGGTCTCGATGCGGGGCCGCTGGGCCGCGCAGCAGGGGCAGACCTCCAGCATATGCGCGCCCAGGCTGTACTCGGCGCCGGGCACCAGGTTGTAGGTGTAATCCTCCATGAAGAGGGAACAGCCGTTGCCGCCCTCGCCCATCGCTTTGAGGATGGCGGTCATCGCGGCCACCTTCCAGTCGCCCTCGCCGCCGTAGCCGTAGCCCTGCGCCATCAGGTGCTGGCTGGCCAGACCCGGCAGCTGCTCCATGCCGTACAGGTCCTGGAAGGTGTTGGAGAACGCCTGGCATCCTTCGGCATCCAGCATCTTCTTGATCGCGATCTCCTCGCGGGCCTGGTAGCGGATGGCACCGATGTCATCCGTCGCAAAGTCGTAGCTGGCGCGGTAGACTTCCATCAGGGCGTCAATCTCGGCGTCGGTGACCTCGTTCATCACCTGGACCAGGTCGCCCACGGCCCAGGTGTTGACCTGCCAGCCCAGCCTGGCCTGGACCTCCACCTTGTCGCCCTCGGTCACGGCCACTTCGCGCATGTTGTCGCCGAACCGCATGACCTTCAGCTGGCGGGAGACCGCCACGCCGACGGCGGCGCGCATCCAGCGGCCCAGACGCTTCTGGACTTCCTCATCCTGCCAGTACCCGGCGATGATCTTGCGCGGCATCCGCAGCCGGGCCGCCAGGAACCCGTGCTCCCGGTCGCCGTGGGCGGCCTGGTTCAGGTTCATGAAATCCATGTCGATCTCCTCGTTGGGGATCTCGCGGTTGTATTGGGTGGCAAAATGGCAGTAGGGCTTCTGCAGATTCACAAAGCCGTTGATCCACATCTTGCTGGGACTGAAGGTGTGGCACCAGGTGATGATGCCCGCACAGCGGGGGTCGTAGTTGGCCTCGCGCACCACGTCGGCAATCTCCTGGTTGGTCTTGGCCGTGACCTTGTAGACCATCCTGCAGGGCAGATTGCCCGAGGCGTTCAGCAGATCCGCCATCTCGGCGGCACGGCGGGCCACGGTCTCCAGCACCTCGGGTCCGTACAGAAACTGACTGCCCACCACAAACCAGAATTCATATTCCTGCATACGCATTGTCAAAACCTCCTTGTCACGGCAGTGCGTCGATGGCGGCGCGTTCCACCGCCAGACAGCGGATGTATTGTTTCATAAACGCGGCAAATCCGCGGCTGTCCCGGGCATCGGGCTGCACGGTGCTGCCGACGGCCCCCGCAAAGATGCGGCGGTGCAGATACTGTTCCAGCGTTTCGCCTTCCGCCCGGTGCAGCCGGTAGCCCGCCAGCAGCGCCATGCCCCAGGGACCGCCCTCCCCGGCGGTCTGCATCACCGAGACCGGCACGCCCAGCGCTCCGGCCAGCAGTTTCTGGCCCACCACCGGGACCTTGAACAGCCCGCCGTGGCCCAGCAGATGATCCGCCGTGACCTGTTCCTCCTCGAACAGGATGTCCAGCCCGTATTTCAGTGTGGCCAGACAGGCGTACAGCTGGACGCGGGCAAAGTTGGCCAGCGTGAACCGGGCATCGGGGCGGCGCACCAGGAGCGGCCGTCCGTCCGGCAATCCGGTCACCGGCTCGCCCGAAAAACAGTTGAAATTCACCAGCCCGCCGCAGTCGGGGTCCCCTTCGAGGGCCTTGCGGTAAAACAGGGTGTACAGCTCATTCCGGCTCAGCGTCGCCCCGGCGGCCGCCGCCATCTCGCCCAGCAGCCTGACCCAGTCGTCCAGATCGGAGGTGCAGGTGTTGCAGTGGACCATGGCCACCGGCCGCCCGTCCGGCGTCGTGACCAGATCAATCTCGGGGTGTACCTTTGCCAGCGGCTTTTCCAGCACCACCATGGCAAAGACGCTGGTGCCGGCGCTGACGTTGCCGGTCCGCACGGCCACACTGTCGGTGGCGGCCATGCCGGTGCCGGCATCTCCCTCCGGCGGGCAGAGCGGTATGCCGGCGCCCAGCGTGCCCGTCGGGTCCAGCAGCCGCGCCCCCGCCTCGGTCAGGGTGCCGGCGTCCTGACCGGCGCAGAGTACCCGGGGCAGCAGGTCCCGCAGATGGCAGTGCAGCCCCGCCCCGGCCAGCAGCTCGTCAAAGGAGGCCAGCATCCCGGCATCGTAGTCGCAGGTACGGCTGTCAATCGGAAAGACGCCCGACGCATCCCCGATGCCCAGGACCTTCTGCCCCGTGAGCTGCCAGTGCAGATAGCCCGCCAGCGTCGTCAGGAAGTCCACCTGCCGGACATGGTCCTCCCCGTTGAGGATGGCCTGGTAAAAGTGCGCCACCGTCCACCGCTGCGGAATGTTGAACCGGAACCGCTCGGTCAGTGCCTCGGCCGCGGCCCGGGTCGTTGTGTTGCGCCAGGTGCGGAAGGCGGTCAGCGGACGGCCCTGCCGGTCAAAGGGCAGGTAACCGTGCATCATCGCCGAGACCCCCAGGGCGCCCACCGTCCGCAGCGGTTCGCCGAAGGCCGCTTCATAGTTGCGGGCCAGATCGCGGAAGGCGTGCTGTACGCCGGTCCAGACCTCGTCGAGATGGTAGGTCCAGTACCCGCCTTCAAAACGGTTCTGCCAGTCGTGGGCGCCGGACGCCAGCACGGTGCCGTCCGGCCCGGCCAGCACCGCCTTGATGCGGGTCGAACCGAGTTCCAGGCCCAGAGAAGTGGATTTTTGTTCAAGTTTCTGCATAGGATCACCGCCTGTCGGAAATGGGAATTGACACGGCCGCAGGGGCCGTTTACAATACAGGAAAAAGGGGGAATGATTCGTGCGTGCGGTCTTTGACAAAGGGGAGCTGCTGGTGCTGCTGCGGGATTTTTATGAGCTGACCGGTCTGCGCACCGTCGTCTTTGACGAGTGGGGGATGGACATTCTGTCCTACCCGCAGCAGCTGCCGGACTACTGCCGTCTGGTGCGCGCCACCCCCCAGGGCGAGATGGGCTGCCGCCTGTGCGACCAGAAAGCCTGCCGCCAGGCCCGGCAGGAAAAGACCACCTGGATCTATCCCTGCCACGCCGGCCTCATCGAGGCCATCACGCCCATCCAGATCGACGGTGTGGTCGTGGGGTATCTGCTGCTCAGCCATATCGTGCAGGGCGCCGACGAACAGGCCGAATGGCAGCGCGCCTGGCAGCTCTGCGCCGGGTATCCGATTCGTCAGGAGGAACTCTACCGGGCCTACCGCCAGCTTCCCCGCACCCCGTACCAGCGGCTGCGGGCGGCGTGCGACCTGCTCGCCCTCTCGGCCCGGGCGCTGTGTCAGGTCCACATGGCCCGCCTTGTGCCGGGCAGCCCGGCCGAGACACTCAACCGCTTTCTGGCCGATCACCTGGCCGAGGATCTGTCCAGCGACCGCATCTGCGCGGCGCTCGGCATGGGCCGCACCGCGCTGTACCAGCTCTCCAAGGAAACCTACGGCTGCGGCATCAACGAGTCGGTCCGCCGGCTGCGCATCCAGCGCGCCATCCGCCTGCTGACCACCACCCGGCTGACCAACAACCAGATCTGCCAGCAGATCGGCATTGCGGACTACAACTACTTTTTCCGCGTCTTCCGCCGCCAGACCGGCTTTACGCCCCAGGCCTACCGCCGCCAGTTCTCAGGCACCGACTGACGGGGCACTTCTGCTCCTATCATACCCCCGCCGCCCCCTGCCCGTATAGTGACAGATGTTCGGATTGCTGGATTTTTGTTCGCAAATCGTTGTCGGCACAGCAAAAGCCCCCCGGCCGGATGGCCGGGGGGCTTTGCCGTTCACTGGCAGCTGTCGCAGCAAGGGCGGTGCTCGACGATCTCTTCCTCGCGCACCGGCGGCTGACCGATCCAGGACAGTGCCTCGTCGATGTCAAAGGTCTTGCGGCCGTCCTCCCGCACAAACAGCGGGATGCCGATGCCGCCGTGCTCCCGCACCGGGGCAAACACCGGGTCGTGGTCGCGCAGCGCCAGAAATTCCTTCAGGTTGGCCGTGTCGGCCGTGATGTCGATGAACTCCGCCTCAAACCCGCGGCTGGCCTGGATGGCCTGGTAATTGCGGCAGTCAATGCAGATGTGTGTTCCGTATACTTTCATGGATAACCCCTCCTGTCGGTTTCAGTATAAGCCCGGCGGCGCCTGTCTGCAAGCGGTCCCGCACAATACATTTTGTATTCTTTTCATAAAAAACAACACTATGTTTTTGCATCGGCGCCAGGAAAGTTTTGACTTTGTGGTTCTGACAACATACTTTCCGGCGCGGGACAGATATGATAAGGGCGTTATCCGGCGGAAAACGGTTGCAGCGAATGAGTAAAACCGGGCCGGAAGACAAACACTGAATACACCGGGAGGTTATCGAATGAACGTCAAGATGAAGAATATTGCGCAGTCCGAAGTGCTGACGCTGAAGGATGAAATCTCGTACCAGAAAGGCCAGGTGGTCAGCAAGACGCTGGCCCAGAATGATGCGGTGAGCATCACGCTGTTTTCCTTTGACAAGGGCGAGGAGATCAGCACCCATGCCGCGGGCGGCGACGCCTTTGTGACCTGCCTGGACGGTGTGGGCAGGATTGTGCTGGACGGCACCGAGTACCTTCTGCACGAGGGCGAGTCCATCGTGATGCCTGCCGGCCATCCCCATGCCGTCAGCGGCGCCGAGATGTTCAAGATGCTGCTGGTGGTTGTATTCTGAACCAAAGGAGAACACCCATGAACGAGAAGATGTTTTGTTACCAGTGCCAGGAGACCGCCGGCTGCAAAGGCTGCACGATGGTGGGCGTCTGCGGCAAGCAGCCCGATGTGGCGGCCATGCAGGACCTGCTGGTGTATGTGAGCAAGGGGCTGTCCGCCGTGACGACGGCGCTGCGCCGGGAAGGGCAGACCATCCCCGCCGGGATCAATCACCTGATCACGCTGAACCTGTTCACCACCATCACGAATGCGAACTTTGACCGCGAGAGCATCGAGGCGCGCATCCGTGCCACGCTGGAGGCGCGGCAGGAGCAGCTGGCCCGGCTGAACCGCCGGGACGGCCTGCCTGAGGCGGCTCTGTGGGACGGCAGCGGCGACTGGGAGGAGAAGGCCCGGACGGTGGGTGTCCTCTCCACCCGGGACGAGGACATCCGCTCGCTGCGGGAGCTCATCACCTACGGACTCAAGGGCCTGTCGGCCTACTCCAAGCACGCCAACGTGCTGCTTCAGGACGACCCCGAGGTGGACGCCTTCCTGCAGCGGGCGCTGGCTGCGACGCTGGACGACAGCCTGACCGTGCAGGACCTGGTGAACCTGACGCTGGAAACCGGCAAGTACGGCGTGGCGGGCATGGCGCTGCTGGACAAGGCCAACACCGAGGCCTACGGCAACCCCGAGATCACCCGTGTGTCGCTGGGCGTGCGCGGCAATCCGGGCATCCTTGTGTCGGGGCATGACCTGCGCGACCTCGAGATGCTGCTCGAACAGACCCAGGGCACCGGCGTGGATGTCTACACCCATTCCGAGATGCTGCCCGCCCACTATTATCCGGCCTTCAAGAAATACCCGAACTTTGTGGGCAACTACGGCAACGCCTGGTGGAAACAGAAGGAGGAGTTCGAGGCCTTCCACGGCCCGATCCTCATGACGACCAACTGCATCGTCCCGCCCAAGGACAGCTACAAGGACCGGCTGTACACGACCGGGGCGGCGGGGTATCCGGGCTGCCCCCACATTCCGGGCGGCATCGGCGAGACCAAGGACTTCTCCCGCATCATCGAGCAGGCCAAGACCTGCCCGCCGCCCGCCGAGCTGGAAACCGGCGAGATCGTCGGCGGCTTTGCCCATGCCCAGGTCTTTGCGCTGGCGGACCGCATCGTGGAGGCCGTGAAGAGCGGCGCCATCCGAAAGTTCGTCGTCATGGGCGGCTGTGACGGCCGTGCCAGAAGCCGCGAGTATTACACCGAGTTCGCCCGGGCCCTGCCCCGCGATACCGTCATCCTGACGGCCGGCTGCGCCAAGTACAAGTACAACAAGCTGGCGCTGGGCGACATCGGCGGCATTCCCCGGGTGCTGGACGCCGGCCAGTGCAATGACTCCTACTCGCTGGCCCTGATTGCCCTCAAGCTCCAGGAAGTGTTCGGGCTGGACGACATCAACGACCTGCCCATCGTCTACAACATCGCCTGGTATGAGCAGAAAGCCGTCATCGTGCTGCTGGCCCTGCTCTCTCTGGGAATCCACAACATCCACCTCGGCCCCACGCTGCCGGCCTTCCTCAGCCCCAACGTGACCAAGGTGCTGGTCGAACAGTTCGGCATTGCCGGGATCGGCAGTGTCGAGGAGGATCTGCGCCTTCTGATCGGCGAATAAACAAGAATGCCCCCGGCACCGCAAGGTGCCGGGGGTTTTGGAATCATGCGGGATCGTCGGTCTCCTCACACGGGTAACGGATGCCCATCTGGGCCCGCAGATGATCCATCTGCTCCATCATGTGGACCGTCTCGCGGTGGGGCATCGAAGGACATTCCGGCAGCCCCCGGCGGATGCAGTCCACCGTCTCGCGGACCTCGTACTCGTAGCCGGTCAGCTGGGGCGGACAGGCAATCTCCTCGATCAGACGGCCGGTGTCATCCACCATCCGCAGCCCCTGGGGGTTGTTGATGTTGTCCACCATCAGATACCCCTTTGTGCCGTAGATCACGCCGTACCGGTCGGACACCGCGTTCGCCGCGGCCGTCAGGTTGGCCACCCGGCCGTCCTTCCAGGTCAGCGTGATGCAGTCCGTCATATCCACGCCGTGCGTGTTCTTGGTGCACAGACCCCGGACCTCATCGGGGCGGCCGAACACCATCTCGGCAAAATGCAGCGGGTACAACCCCACATCCAGCAGCGCGCCGCCGGCCAGCTCGGGCAGGATGATGCGCTGTTTGCCGGTCATCTCATAGCCCAGATTGGCGGTCAGCAGCCGGGGCTCGCCGATCTTTCCGGATTCCACCGCCTCCCGGATGATGCGCCGCATCGGCTGGTACCGGGTCCAGATGGCCTCGGTGACCAGCACGCCCCGGGCCTGGGCGTAGCGCAGGGCGTCCTCGGCCTGGCGGGCGCTGACCGTGAAGGGCTTCTCGCACAGGATGTGCTTGCCGTGGTCGGCGCAGAGCTTGATGTGGCGGTAATGCAGCGAGTGGGGCGTGGCAATGTAGACAACCTCCACCGCAGGGTCCCGCAGCATCTCCTCATAGCTGCCGTAGGCTTTCGGCACGTTGTGCTCGGCGGCAAAGGCGCGGGCGCGGCCGATGTCCCGCGCCGCAACGGCATACAGTTCGGCCCCGGTTTCGCCCTGCTGCGCCATCCGGCACAGCGTGTCCGCCATGACGGCGGCGATGAATCCGGCACCCAGAATTCCAAATTTCATAGACGGTTCCTTTCTGTTCGGCGCGGCCCGGGTCAGTGGCCGGCGGGTTTCTGTTCCACCAGTTCCTTCTCGGTGGTGCGGTCGGCGTGGAGCAGCGTGAGGAAGATGATCCCCAGCGGGATCATGGTGAGCCAGATGGCCCGGCCCACCAGCAGATGGCAGAAGACCGTGCCCGTCACGGCGCCCAGGATGAAGAAAAACAGCATCCCGCAGTGGCGGGCCAGCTTGCGGCGGTGGGATTTGTCGGCGCTGTGGCGGTGCCGCAGCTCCTTGGCCAGCCCGACGCCGATCTGCCGGATGTGGTTGGTGGCAAAGGTGGTGGCCACCGGGACGCCCTCGGCCTGCCGGAAGGTATTGTACTGCATCGAGGCCACAAAGTTGATGACCACCTGGCAGATCTGCACCGGCGCGGTCTCGGGCAGAAACCCCAGCCCCAGCACCGCGATCATCTCAATCAGCATCAGCACGGTGTCCCACCGGACGTTGAACCGGTGCTTGATCGGGTTGGGCAGCAGCTCCGACACGAACGCGCCGAGAATGTAGGCCGAGATCGGGACCAGATAATACCCCGCCTTTGCCCATTCGGCGGACCCCAGCGCCAGGCCCATCAGCACGACGTTGCCGGTCTGGGCGTTGCAGAATACGTTGCCGCGCAGCAGATAGGTGTAGGCACCCCAGAACCCCGCGACGGCGATCAGTGTGAAGTAGACCCAGTTCCTCTCACAGGTCAGGTAATGCGGTTCGGCAGGATGTTGTTCTTTCACGATATGCGCCCTTTCTACAGTTCAGTTCCCTTTTATTATACACGGCCATACGAAAGGCGCAAGCCAAAAATGGCCGCCCCGGCAGCAAAAAACGGCGCCCTCCGGTAACCGGAGAGCGCCGTTTTGCGGTGCGTGTCAGCGGGCATGCCACCGCTCGGTCCAGGGCTCACCCTGGACTTCGTGCAGGTACACATAGGCCTCCGCCTCGCGGAGCGTGCCGCCGCACAGGACCCGGACCGGGCTGCGCCGGTACAGCGAGCCCTCCTCCTCGTAGAGGTCCATCTGCTCCACCGTCTGGTCGTCGGTGTACCACAGTTCGCCCCATACGGTGCCGCCGGGCTGCGCGACAATGCCGGGGTACCGCCCCAGATCGTACAGCGCGTAGCCGTCAAGACGGGCAGGTCCCGCGAACACGGCGCCCTCCAGACGGTTGTCGGCGCACTGACCGGTCATCAGTGTGCCGTAAACAAAAACCGGACGATTGTTCATCCTCGTCACCCCCGCCGACAGTATAGCACAAAGCAGGCCCCGGGTCCACCGACAGTTGCAGATCGGCGCGCCGCATGGTACACTCAAAGAAAACGGGACCGCCTGGTCCGAAGGAGCGTGGCAGTATGTTGGCCTATACCTATGTCGAACACGGAAAATTTGAGCTGCGGGACAAACCCCGGCCGGTCCTGCGGGATGCGCGGGATGCCATCGTCCGGGTGACGCTGGCCAGCATCTGTACCAGCGACCTGCACATCAAGCACGGTTCGGTGCCCCGGGCGGTGCCGGGCATCACGGTGGGACACGAGATGGTCGGCATCGTGGACGAGGTGGGCGAGGCAGTGACCGCAGTCCGCCCCGGGGACCGGGTGACCGTCAATGTCGAGACCTTCTGCGGGGACTGTTTTTTCTGCCGCAACGGCTGGGTCAACAACTGCACCGACCCCGAGGGCGGCTGGGCGCTGGGCTGCCGGATTGACGGCGGCCAGGCCGAGTATGTCCGGGTGCCCTACGCCGACCAGGGGCTCAACCGCATCCCCGACGGCGTCACCGACCGGCAGGCGCTGTTTGTCGGGGACGTGCTGGCCACCGGGTACTGGGCGGCCCGCATTGCCGAAATCCGTCCCGGCGACACCGTGCTGATCCTGGGTGCCGGTCCCACCGGCCTGTGCACGCTGCAGTGTGTGCAGCTGCTGCAGCCGGGGCGCATCATTGTCTGCGACCGGGACCCCGGGCGGCTGGCGTTTGTGCGCGCCCATGCGCCGCAGGTGCTGGCCGTCCCGCCCGAGGGCCTGCCGGAGGTTGTCCGTGCCAACAGCCGCCACGGCGGCGCCGATGCGGTGCTGGAGGTGGCGGGCAGCCCCGACACCTTCCGCCTGGCCTGGGAATGTGCCCGGCCCAACGCCGTGGTGACGGTGGTGGCCCTCTATGACGAACCGCAGACGCTGCCGCTGCCCCGGATGTACGGCAAGAACCTGACCTTCAAGACGGGCGGCGTGGACGGCTGCCACTGCGGCGAGATCCTGGACCTGATCGCGGCGGGCCGGCTGGACACCACGCCGCTGATCACCCACACCTTCCCGCTGCGGGAGATCGACCGCGCGTATGATCTGTTTGAACATCACCGCGACGGCGTGCTCAAGGTCGCCATCGAGTGCGGGATCGCCGATGCAACAAAGTGACAGGCAGGGCCGGGGCGTTTTCTCCATGGGCAAAACGTCCCGGCCGTGGTATGATACAAAGCGGGCCGCAGGCCCGCAAAATCCGATGGGGAGTGCTGTGACGTGGAGATTGCTTTTCTTCTGCCGGGGCAGGAACGCTGGGTTCCGGTCAGCGGCGGTGTCCGTTATGATTACTGTTCGGAGCGCGGGGAGTATTTTTCCTGCGTTGCCAGGACCGCGGAGGCCGCGCAGGCAGTCTGTGAGGACTGGATGATGCGCCGCGAACGCTATTGAACCCGCCGCTCAACCGCGCCGACCTCATTGCCCTGTGCGGCCGGCTGCCCGACAGTTACGAGGACTATCCCTTCGACGACCCCAACTGGACGGTGATGCGGCACCGCACCAACCGGCGGTCCTACGCGCTGATCTTTGAGCGGCAGGGCCGGCTGTGGGTCAACGTCAAGGCGGAACCGGCCTGGGGCGATTTCTGGAAACAGACCTACCCGGCCGTCGTGCCCGCCTACCATATGAACAAGCGCCACTGGATCGGCATTGTGCTGGACGGCAGCATGACCGCCGACCAGATCTTTGACCTGATCGCCGAGAGCTATCGGCTGACCGCGCCGCGCGCCGCCAAATCCCGCTGAACTGGCAGACTTCCCGGAACTTTCCCGGGAAGCCTGTATTTTTTTGTGGAAAAAGTTGCCGGAACGCTTGTGCCAATGCCTGCGGTACGCTATGATATAGGGGAGGGAAAAAATTACCGGCTCTGCTCCAGATACGCCCCGGTGGTCAGCACCTCGGTGTGGGGCACCGTCAGGTAGGAGACAATGGCTTCGGCCTGCGCCTCGGATTCCGGCGTCACGCCGGCCACCGCGTCGGTCAGATAGACCATCCGGTGCCCCAGATCAATGCCCGCCAGCACGGTGGACAGCACACAGCATTCCGCCACCACGCCGGTCACCACCACCCGGTCGGCCCGGGCCGCGGCCTCCCGCACCTTCGGAATCGAAAAGGACGAATAGACCGACTTGTCGAGCAGCGGATACCGCTCCAGATAAGGGGCCATCTCGGGCAGCATCGCGTTGGCAAAGGCGTCGGCGTTGACGGCCGCATTCACGCGGTTGTACTCCCGCCACATCCCTTCCGGCTGCGCGGGCGGCACAAAGCGGGTGAACAGGACCTCGCCGCAGACGCCGGCATCCAGCAGCCTGCGGATGTTGCGGGCGGCCTGCCGGATATGGCAGCAGGCCCAGGGCTGGCCCTCGGTGTAGACGTTCTGCAGATCAATCACCAGCAGCAGATCATGGTTGGACATGGCGGACTCCTCCTTTGTTTCGCGCCGCACCAGACGGCATTTTCAGATTCAGTATACCGCACCGCGCCGGGAATTGACAAGGTTTGACTTTTGACGGCGGAGGTGTTACTTTAATAACAATACCGGAGAAACTAAACAAAACACCACAAAATATTCAAAAAGGAAGCGATTGTCATGGCCGTTCGTATGGCACATATTCAGCTGCCGGAGGATCTCGGCATTGAGGACGCGATCCTGCCCGGCGATCCGGCCCGGGTGGACCGGGTGGCGGCGCTGCTGGAGCAGCCCGAGGAACTGATGTTCAACCGGGAGTACAAGAGCGTCCGCGGACTCTGGAAGGGACGCCCGGTGCTCATCATCTCCACCGGCATGGGCGGTCCGTCCACGGCGATTGCCGTCGAGGAGCTGGCCCGCACCGGTGTGCGGCAGATGATCCGCATCGGCAGCTGCGGCGCCCTGACCCCGACGCTGGATCTGGGCGATCTGGTGCTGGTCTGCGGCGCGGTGCGGGACGACGGCACCTCGGCGGGGTATCTGCCCGCCGAATACCCCGCCGTGCCCGACCTGGACCTGCTCAACGCCTGCCGCACGGCGGCCCGGCGGCAGCAGGCACCTTATCAGATCGGCATTGCGCGCAGCCATGACTGCATGTACCGCGACGACAACCCCGCCCTGTACGAGACCTGGTCCCGCCGCGGCGTCATCGCCTCCGACATGGAGACCGCGACCATGCTGGTCGTGGGCCGGCTGCGGGGCGTGCGCTGTGCGTCCATCCTCAACGTGGTGGCGGGCTTCCACAAGAACGTCGCCGAGAGCGTGGGCCGCTACCAGAACGGCGAGCAGGCGGCTGCCGCCGGTGAGCATCTGGAAATCTGCACGGCGCTCGATGCGCTGGATGTGTTTCATCAAGGATCTTCCCGGGCCTGAACCGGAAGAATATAAAGGAGGAATATCCCGTGAATCTGTTCAAGACCAAATTTGATGCGGCAACGATCGTTCTGATCCCGGCCTGCATCGGCATCAACTATCTGGGCAAGATGTTCGCCAGCCTGCTCAAACTGCCCCTCTGGCTGGATTCCATCGGCACCTGCATCGGCGGCTGCCTGGGCGGCCCCATCATCGGCGGCATCTGCGGCGCGGCCAACAACCTGATTTACGGGTTGACCGCCGGCGACAACATCACGCTGATCTATGCGCTGACCAGCCTGGGCATCGGCCTGGCCGCCGGCATCATGGCGCGCCTGGGCTTCATGAAGTCCTTCCCCAAGGCGCTCATCACCGCCTGCGTGGCCGGCTTTGTGGCCGTGCTGATCTCCACCCCGCTCAACGTCATCTTCTGGGGCGGCACCACCGGCAATGTCTGGGGCGATATGGTGTTCGCCGCCACCCAGGCCGCCGGCCTTTCCACCCTGCTGGGCTCCTTCCTGGATGAGATCGTCGTCGATGTTCCCGACAAGATCATCACCCTCATCGTTGTCTACTTTGTCCTCAAGGGCCTGCCCCGCAAACTGACGGCCCTCTACGACGCCAACGCCAAGATCGAACACCTCGAGTAAGCTATGAAAAGTATCAGTCTTTATGTGGATAACGGCAGCTGGCTGTGCAAGGTTCATCCCTTTACCAAGCTGGCGTACATTGCCACGGCCATCAGTGTGCCGCTGCTGGTGGGCAAGCTGTCCTTTTTTGCCATCTTCATCGCCCTCAGTCTGGCGGTGCTGGCCAGCGGCAGGCTGCTCAAGCGGGTGGTTCCGCTGATAGCCTTCTCCTTCACGATCCTGATCACCATCTTTCTGATCCATGGCCTGTTCAACCAGAGCAACCGCAACATCCTGTTCAGCATCGGACCGCTGCACTTTTACCGCGAGGGTCTGCTGTATGCGCTGCACATCGGCTGCAACGTTTTGAACATGCTGCTCTCCTTTGCGATTCTGGTGCTCTCGGCCAAGCCCTCCGAGCTGGTCGAGGAACTGGAAAAGCGCGGTTTCTCCCGCCGGATGGGCTACATCATCACCTCGGTGTTCCAGATCGTGCCCCAGATGACCGGCACGATGAACACCATCACCGATGCCCAGCGCAGCCGCGGCCTGGAAACCGAGGGCAGTCTGCTGACCCGCGCCAAGGCCTTCCTGCCGCTGATCTCGCCGGTGGTCATGAGCTCGCTCATCAACACCCGGGAACGCGCGGTGGCGCTGGAAGTGCGCGGATTTGCCGCCAAACAGAAAAAAACTTACCTTGCCGACCGCACGCCGCACCGCGGGGATACCCCCATCACTGTCGTGCTGCTTGCCATGATTGCGGCCGCACTGCTGTGGAGGATTGTCCAATGCCTGTGATTGCTGTGGAAAACCTCAAATACCGCTACCCCAACACCGAGTCGCTGGCCCTGGACGGGCTGAGCTTCACGGTCGAGAAGGGCGAGTTCATCGGCATTGTCGGTGAGAACGGCGCGGGCAAAAGCACCCTGAGCCAGGCCCTGATCGGTCTGGTGCCCCAGTTCTACAAGGGCGCCTATGGCGGCCGTGTCCTGATCGAGGACCTGCCCGCCGAGACCACCCCCATCTCGGAACTGTGCTGCAAGGTGGGCCTTGTCTTTCAGAACCCCTTCAACCAGCTTTCCGGCGCCAAGGACAACGTCTATGAGGAAGTTGCCTTCGGAATGCAGAACCTGGGCGTCCCCCGGGAGGAGATGCACCGCCGCGCCGAGGAAGCCCTCAAACTGCTGGACATCTGGCAGTACCGCGACCGCAACCCCTTTGACCTTTCGGGCGGCCAGATGCAGCGCGTGGCCATCGCCAGCGTGCTGGTCATGAACCCCGACATCCTGGTGCTGGACGAACCCACCTCCCAGCTGGACCCGCAGGGCAGCGAGGAAGTGTTCCGCACCGTGGACAAGCTGGCCCGCAGCGGCATCACCATCCTGATGATTGAGCAGAAGATCGAGAAGATTGCCGCCTACTGCGACCGCATCCTGCTGCTGCACAAGGGCCGGCAGATCGCCTTTGATACCCCGCAGAAGATCTTCTCCCGCACCGACCTCGAGGAGCTGGGGGTGCAGCCCCCGGCATTCACGCGGATCTGCCGTGCGCTGGGCGCCGCCCTGCCGGACGGAAGCTATCCCGTCACGGCCGAGGAGGCCGCCGGCCGCCTGCACCGCGTCGAGTCCATCCAGCCGCCGCCCGCCGTCCCCGTGGAGACCCGCCCCGTTCTCTTTGAGATCGAAAAGCTGCGCTTCTCCTACCGGCCCGGCACGCCGGTGCTCCATGAAATCAGCCTGACGCTGGACGCCCGTCCCACCGCCATCATCGGCCAGAACGGCGCCGGCAAAACGACGCTTGTCAAGCTGCTCAAGGGCCTGCTCCGGCCCGAAGGCGGCGTCATTCGGTTCCGCGGCGAGGACATCGCCGGGCGCACCGTCGCATCGCTGGCCGCCCAGGTCGGTTATGTGTTCCAGAACCCCGACGACCAGATCTTCCGCTACAACGTCCTCGACGAGGTCATGTTCGGCCCGCTGAACATCGGCATGGACGAAAAGACCGCCCGGGAAAAGTCCCGCGAAGCACTCGCCATGACCGGCCTGGCCGGCCTGGAGGACCGCAACCCCTACGACCTCGAACTCTATGAGCGCAAGATGGTGGCCATCGCCTCGGTGCTGGCCATGGACCCCGATGTGCTGATCCTGGATGAGCCGACCATCGCCCAGGATGTGCGCGGCCGCCGCCGCATCGCCGAGATTGTCCGCACCCTGTCGCAGCGCGGCAAGCTGGTGCTGGCCATTTTGCACGATATGGATTTTGTGGCCGAATGTTTTGAGCGGGTCATCGTCATGGCCCAGGGCCGCGTGGTGGCCGAAGGCACGCCGCGCCGCGTCTTTTCGGACGCTGAGGCATTGCAGGCCGCCCGTCTGGACCCGCCCCACGTCACGCAGCTCTGTACCCGTCTGGGGTACGAGGGCGTCTTCCTGACCGTCGAAGAGTTCCTGCACGCCTGCGGCAGGGACTGATCCGCCTGCCCCGGACCCCCGCTGTTCGGCATGACCGGCGAGGGTCTGGGAAGGTGCGCCCTTCCATCAAAAATACGGCACGCCGGAAAGCGCAGAAGGCTTTTCCGGCGTGCCGTTTTGTTTACCAGCGCGGCTCCGTCAGCGGACAGTGCATGTCGCTGCGGGCGGCGCGCATCTCCACATAGCAGCCGCACTGCATGCAGGTGCCGTTTTGCAGCGCCTCGCAGTCCCGGCAGCAGGCAAGCCGCGTCTCGTACAGCGCGTCGGGGGTGCGCAGACGGCGCGGCATCGTGGCGCGGTACCGCTCCACACTCCGCAGATAGTCATTCTCCCCGGTCATGTCCCGCAGCAGACAGCGGCAGACCTTGGGCTGGGTGGCTTCCTCCATGG
The DNA here is from genome assembly GCF_003324125.1 of Subdoligranulum sp. APC924/74. NCBI lineage: Bacteria > Bacillati > Bacillota > Clostridia > Eubacteriales > Oscillospiraceae > Subdoligranulum > Subdoligranulum sp. APC924/74. The sequence continues at coordinate 42,636 of NZ_PSQF01000005.1, forward strand.
CAGACTCCTTTCACTCGGCATCCAGTTCGACGACGGCGCCGGGACAGTCCTCCAGCAGCGCCGGACGGCCGCTCCAGTCGCCCGGTCCGCCCGACCGCACCCGGCAGTCCCGCACCCGCAGCCCTTGCACACAGCGCGCATACAGTGCCGGAATCTCATGGGGGTACAGATGCCGCGCCGACGGCTGTTCGTCAAACAGCCCGCCGGGCTGGGTGCCCTGGCGGCAGAGCGTCAGGTCCACCGCCTCGGCCCGGATGTTGTACAGCGGGGCGTAGGATTCCCCCGCAAAGAACAGGCAGCTCTCCGCCTTCATCGTGATGTGGTCAAAGCTGACATTGCGGATCACACCGGGAAAGTTGTCCTGCCCGGCCCGCCGGGTCGCGTTGACAAAGAGCGCTTCGCCCTTGCCCCACCAGCCCGGGGCCCCCGGCACCGAATAGCGGTCGGCATACCGCCGCACGGCCCCGACCAGATGGTGGACCTGGATGTTCTCGACGGTGCCGCCGTCCCGCACCCAGATGCCGACGGCCCGGGAACAGTCCTTCACCAGACAGTCCCCGAAGGTGATGTTGCGGATGTCGCCGCAGGTCTCGGTGCCGATCTTCAGCGCGGAATCCCGGGAGTGCAGCACGCAGTTCGTGATGGTCACGTTGCAGCAGGGCCCGTACCGGCGGGTCATCGGCCCGGTCGCCTTGACGACGATCGCATCGTCGCCGGTGTGGATCAGACAGCCGCTGATGATCACATCCTGGCAGCAGTCCGGGTCAATGCCGTCGTTGTTGGCGCCCCGGTCGTCGTTGAGAATGCGGATGTCCCGGATGCGCACGCGGCGGCATCCCGCCATGTGCAGCGTCCAGAAAGCCGCATCCCGCAGCGTCACGTCCCGGATCGTCAGGTCGGTGATGTCCTCCAGCAGGATCATCCGCGGGCGGAACGCCGCCGCGGCCTTGGGACATTCCCCGAACCCGTTGTCCTCGTTGCGGTCAAAAAATACCCGGCGCCCCTGCCCGTCAATGACGCCGCTGCCCGAGATCGTGATGTCCTGCCCGCCGCAGGCCCCCAGAAAAAAGCCGCCGTTCCAGCCGTCCATCGCGTCGTCGGCGTCGGCATGGCGGAACGGGCGGATGTCCTCGGGCCGCAGGCTGGACTGCAGCACCGCGCCGCTGCACAGATGCAGCTCCACATGGGAGCGCAGCATCACGCTGCCGCTGAGAAACCGCCCCGCCGGCACCATGACCCGGCCTCCGCCCGCCTGTGCGGCGGCATCCACCGCGGCCTGGATGGCGGCGGCACAGTTGGTCACGCCGTCCGCGACGGCGCCGTATTCGGTGATCCAATACTCCTGCATCATGGTCCCTCCCGGACTCAGTCCTTGGGCGGCGTCATCCAGCCGCGGTATTTGAGAATGGAAGTCTTGGGATTGTTGCCGGCCGCACTGCGCCACTGGCTGGGCGTGGTGCCCATCTCGGCCAGGAAATGCCGGTTGAAGCTGGACAGCGACTGGAACCCCACCTGCCCCGAGATGGACAGGATGGAATCCTCACTCATCCGCATCAGCGAACAGGCCTTGAGGATGCGGGTGCGGTTGAGGTGTTCCAGCGGCCCCACCGACAGCAGTTCCCGGAACACCCGCCGGAAATGCGACTGGCTCATGCCGCACAGCCGGGCCAGTGTCTCGATGGGGAAATCCTCCATATAGTGCCGGTTGATGTATTCCAGCGCCGGGGCCACCGGGATCGTCGCGGCCAGCCGGGCACTCTCGCGCCGGGCGGTGATCCGCATCAGCTCAACGCCCAGCGCCACGAACAGCCCCCGCACGCTGATCGCATAGTCCATCTGGCGCTGCTGCATCTCGGCCAGCATGGACCGGACCAGCGACTGCACCGCCGGATATTCCTGCGGCGAAAGGATGTAATAATGCCCCTGCACGGCCTGCTGCAGCAGCTCGCCGTTGGGCAGCGCCTCGGCCGGAAAGAGCGGCCGCACCAGCTCGAACGGGTCCAGATGCAGATAACTCCACTTGCTCGCGGTGCCGGGGTCCGACCAGGTCGTGTGCGGTACATCGCCGGAAATGATCGTCACATCCCCCGCCCGGAAGGCCCGCTGCTCCCCGCGGAACCCCAGGAATCCGCCGTCACTCTCACACAGGCCGATCTCCAGGCAGTTGTGGAAATGCAGCACGCCGGACGGCACGTCCGAGATGCGCCAGTTCTCACCGCTGAGCATCTGGATCGGAAAATCGGCGGGCAGTTCATAGTTGCGGTACTCAATGACGGTGCGCGGCGGCCGGGACATGGCGGATTCTCCTTCCGGATAGAATGGCCCCATTATACGCCCTGTCCGCCGAAAAAACCACCCTTCTTTGCCAAAAACGGCGATTTATGTGCAGTTCATACAAACCAAAAGTGCATAATTTGTGCGAAACGGACAAGTCTGCCCGGAATACATGGAAGAATCGTCCTGAATCATGGAGAAAACGCCCCACGCCCCAATTTATAAATGATCGAAATTGCACAGAAATCGTCTGAAAAGGCCAAGACGATGCCCGGGACGGCGTGCATAATAAAAGCAACTGTCGAAGGAGCCCGCGGGGCCGGATTGCAAAAGGAGAGATGATCAGATGGCAGGATTGATTTTTGACAAAGCACAGATCGAACAGACCATCGACGCCGTGGTGGCGCGCACGATGCGGATGGACATGACCTGGGACTGGCCCTGCGGTGTGGCCTATTACGGCATCTGCGAGGCCTACGAGGTCACCGGCAAGCAGGAGTACCTCAAACTCGTGCAGGACCGTGTGGACGAATACATCGAGCTGGGCCTGCCCGAGTGGACCGTCAACACCTGCTCGATGGGACATTGCCTCATCACGCTGTATGAGCACACCGGCGACGAGCGGTACCTGAACATCGCCAAGAGCAAGGTGGACTATCTGGAAAACAAGGCCCTGCGGTTCGGTGACCGGGTATTGCAGCACACCGTCTCGGTCAACAACGATTTCCCCGAGCAGGCCTGGGCCGACACGCTGTTCATGGCTGCCTTCTTCCTGCTGCGGATGGGCGTGCTGCTCAAGGACGCCGCCCTCATCGACGACGCGCTGAACCAGTATTACTGGCATATCAAATACCTGCAGGACCCGGCCACGGGGCTGTACTATCACGGCTACAACAACCTGACCGGCGATCATATGTCGGGCATCTTCTGGGGCCGCGCCAACGCCTGGGCCGCCTACACGATGTCCCAGGTGGGGCTGCGCCTGCCGGAGTGCTACCTCTATCCCAAATTCCTCGACGTGGTGGGCAGCCTCAACGACCAGCTGGCCGCCCTCAAGCTGCTCCAGACCGAAAACGGCCTGTGGCGCACCATCGTGGACGACCCCGAATCCTACGAGGAGATCAGCGCCTCGGCGGGCATTGCGGCGGCCATGATCGCCAAGGGCAACCCGCTGCACATCAAGTATATCAATAAGTCCATCGGCGGCATCCTGCAGAACATCAGCGAGGATGGCCGGGTGCTCCATGTCTCGGGCGGCACGGCCGTCATGAAGGACCGCGAGGGCTACCGCGGCATCAGCCGTGACTGGATTCAGGGCTGGGGCCAGGGCCTGGCGCTGGCCTTCCTGTCCGGCGTGCTGAACTACGACAAGATGCGCAGTGACGGGGCCCTGTAAGATGCAGACGGTCTTTGATTTCACCGTGCCCGGTTCGGCGGTGTCCTACCGCCGCAGCACCGGAGCCGGATTTGTGGACGCCGCCGCCTTGCAGGATGCCCCGCGGCTGCACACCCCCCAGATGGCCGCCAACTGGCAGCCGATGTGGTGGTACGGCGGCTGGTGCGCGGGCTTTGCGGCCGGGCCCCGGGGTGTTGCGGCCAGCCCCGCCCCCTGCCTGCCCGCCGCCGACCTGGCGGGACGGGAACTGCCGGTCTGGTTCCGGGCCGACCTGCCGGGCGAGGGGACCTATCAGGTTTCGCTGCGGCTGTGCGGCCGGGGCGGACCGGTCCGGGTCTTTGCGGGACGCCGCCGCCTGATGTGGCAGGGCACCCTGACAGAAGGCCAGGTGCGGGAACTGCGCTTCCCGCTCGATGTGACGCCGCTTGTGCCGGACGGCGAGACACAGCCCGCCCTCAATGCGGCGGCCGATCTGGCCGTGACGGGGGCAGACCTGCAGGCGGTGTGCCTGCAGCCCGCTGCGATGCCGCGGGTGTTCCTGATGGGGGACTCCACCGTCACCGACCAGTGCGCGGGCCTGCCCTATGCCCCCGGCTCCAGCTATGCGGGCTGGGGCCAGATGCTCGGCCGGTTCCTGCCGGGGGACTGGTGCGTTTCCAACCATGCCCACTCCGGCCTGACGACCGAGAGTTTTACCGAGGGCGGCCACTGGGCCATTGTCGAACCGCGGCTGCGGGCGGGGGACTTCTGCCTGCTGCAGTTCGGCCACAATGACCAGAAGCTCCCGCATCTCGCTGCCCGGGGCGGCTACACCGAACGGCTGCGCGGCTATCTGCGGGCCATCCGGACCAGGGGCGCACAGCCCGTCCTGGTCACGCCGCTGGCGCGCAACACCTGGACCGCCGACGGCCGGTACAACGACCTGCTGGCCGAATATGCGGCCGCGGTCTTTGATCTGGGCCGGCAGGAACAGGTCCCGGTGATCGACCTGCACGGCTATGCGATGGAAGGCATCTGTGCCGAGGGCCGGGAGCGCTCCAAGCGGTGGTTCTATCCCGGCGACTACACCCACACCAACGATTTCGGCGCCTGCCGCTTTGCAGCCTTTGTGGCCGGGCGGCTCTGCGCGCTGGCGGGGCGTCCGGCTCCGGCCGTTCCGGTCCGCGAACCGTCCGGCCCGATGCTCCCGCTGACGCCGCCCGCTGACGCCGCGCCCACCGGGGAAACACCCTTTGCCGTGTATGAGACGCAGCAGCCCGATGCCCCGCTGACCCGGGCGGACGCGCTGTGCCAGATCACGGCCACGCTCAAACTGTTCCCGGTCAACGGCTATAAAAGCCCCTTTGCCGATGTGGTGGGCCAGGCTCCCTTTGCCGGAGCGGTCCAGAGCGCGGTGCAGAGCGGGCTGATCCCCGAACACTGGACCGCCGACGGCTGCCTGCATCCCGGGCAGTCCGTGACGCTCGCGGAGTTCCTGGAGGTGCTGCGCCCCGGCTATGCGGCCCGGCGGCCGCTGCCCGCCGGGGCCGTCGCCGACCAGGCCGTACAGGCCGGCTGGATTGACGCCGGCGCGGACCTGAACGGGGTCCTGACCCGGGCGCAGGGGGCGGCCATCTGCCGCCGTGTGCAGATTTGAAGGAGAAAGGTTGGAATTGCGATGAAACAAACCAAGAAAGGCGGGTTCACGCTGCCCGGCGAAGCCGGATGCGAGGCGCTGACCCTGGAACTGGCCGACCGCTGGGGCGCCGATGTCATCCGCGACAGCGACGGCACCGAACTGTCCGACGAGATTCTCGATGCCGGCTATTCGATCTACTCGACGATCTGCCTGATCCGGGACCACAACGAGTGGGCCCGCGAACATCCCGACTGCCTGCAGCAGACCTTCCTGACCACCCGGCCCTGCCTGGCAGGGGAGGGGCCGCTGTCGGTCGCGCTGCTCGCGGATTTCTTTGACGAGCAGTTCCGCGTCAATGACGGCGAGACCGCCCGCCGGTACTGGCAGGTCTGGGACCGCACCGAGGGCACGCTGCTGGACGCCGGCGCCTGGCACTGGCAGCCCGGCACCGGCTGCGTCGTCGTGGACCATCCCACGCCCTACCACAGCTATACGGTCAGCTTCCTGGCCTATCGGATCTGGGAAGAGATCTCGATGTACAACCATCTGACCAACCACTGGGACAAGGAACACCTGATGCCCATTGATCCCCGCCGCCCCGAAGCCCGCGCCTTCCTGACCGACTGGCTGCGCAACTGGTGCGAAACCCACCCCCACACGACGGTGGTCCGGTTCACGAGCCTGTTCTACAACTTTGTCTGGATCTGGGGCTCCGACGAGCGCAACCGCAGCCTCTTCACCGACTGGGGCAGCTATGACTTCACGGTGTCGGAGCAGGCGCTGGCGGATTTCGCGGCCGAGTACGGCTACGAGCTCACGGCGGAGGACTTCATCAACAAGGGCAACTTCCAGGTCACCCACCAGCCGCCCACGGCCCACAAGCGGGATTACATGGCGTTCACCCAGCGGTTTGTGGCCTCCTACGGCCGCACGCTGGTGGACCTGGTCCATCAGTACGGCAAAAAGGCCTATGTCTTTTACGACGACAGCTGGATCGGTGTCGAGCCTTACGGCCCCTATTTCCCGTCCATCGGGTTTGACGGCATCATCAAATGCGTGTTCTCGGGCTATGAAGTGCGGATGTGCTCCGGTGTGCCCGCCCAGGTCCATGAACTGCGCCTGCACCCCTACCTCTTCCCGGTGGGGCTGGGCGGTGCGCCGACCTTCACCGAGGGCGGCGATCCCACCCGCGATGCCCGCGCGTACTGGAACCATGTCCGCCGCGCCCTGCTGCGTGCCCCGATTGACCGCATCGGGCTGGGCGGCTACCTGCACCTGGTGAAGGATTTCCCGGATTTTGTCCAGTATATCGCCGATCTGGCCGATGAGTTCCGCGAGGTGCGGGATCTGCACGCCGCCGGCGAGGTCTACACGATGCCGCTGACCGTGGCGGTGCTGCACAGCTGGGGCGGACTGCGCCCCTGGACGCTCTCCGGCCATTTCCATGAAACCTACATGCACGACCTCATCCACATCAACGAGGCGCTCTCCGGCCTGCCGGTCGAGACCCGCTTCCTGAGCTTTGAGGATGTCAAGGCCGGCAAGCTGGAAGGCGTCGATGTGGTCATCAACGCCGGCCGCGCCGGCACGGCCTGGAGCGGCGGCGATGCCTGGCAGGATGCCGCGCTGGTCACGGCGCTCAGCGCCTGGGTGGCCCAGGGCGGCGTGCTGATCGGCGTCAATGAGCCCACCGCCGTGCCGGGCTGGGGAGACTATTTCCGGATGGCCCGCGCCCTCGGCGTGGACGAGGACACCGGCGCCCGTGTCTGTCACGGCCGCTGGCCCGTGCAGGCCGACCTCGTGGAGGGCCTGATCCCCGAGGGCGCCACCCTCTGCACCCGCGACCACCTTTACCTGACGGACGGCGAGACCCGCGTCCTGGCCGAACAGGACGGCTGCCCGGCCATTGCCACCCACACCTTCGGCCGCGGCCGTGGCATATATCTGGCCGGCTTTGCCTACAGCCCCGAAAACGCCCGGATGCTGCTCAACCTGATGCTCTGGGCCACCGGGACCGACAGCAGCCGTGTCCCGTACCTGACCGACAATGCGGCCTGCGAATGTGCCTGGTTCCCGGCTGCCCGCCGCCTTGTGGTCATCAACAACACCGAACAAGCACAGACCACCGTCATCCACACACCGGAGGGCGATGTGCGGGCTGAACTGGCCCCGTTCGCCACCCGGATGATCCAACGCTGAAGGGGGCACCGTCATGTCCTATCTGATTGTCAACGCCGCACGCTCGGCGGGCACGATCCGCAAAACGATCTACGGACAGTTTTCCGAACATCTGGGCCGCTGCATCTACGGCGGTATCGCTGACCAGGACGGCGCGCTGCGCCCCGCCGTCCTGCAGGCGCTGAAAACGCTGCACATCCCGGTGCTGCGCTGGCCGGGCGGCTGCTTTGCCGATACCTACCACTGGCGGGACGGCATCGGCCCCCGCAGCGAGCGCAAGACCATCATCAACACCAACTGGGGCGGCGTGACCGAGAACAACGCCTTCGGCACCCACGAGTTCCTCAGCCTCTGCGAACAGCTCGGCTGCGAAGCCTACCTGTCCGGCAATGTGGGCAGCGGCACCGTGCAGGAGTTCTCCGACTGGGTGGAATACTGCAATATGCCCGGCGTCTCGCCGATGGCGGACCTGCGTCGCCGCAACGGCCGCGAAGCGCCCTTCGGTGTGCGGTACTGGGGCATCGGCAACGAGGCCTGGGGCTGCGGCGGCACGATGCGCGCCGAATACTACGCCGACCTCTGCCGCCAGTATGCGACCTATCTGCGCTCCTACGATGCCGGCCTTGTGCCCTACAAGATCGCCTCGGGCGCCAATGTGGACGACTACCACTGGACCCGCACCGTGGTGGAGCGCGCCGGCCAGTGTATCGACGCCGTCAGCCTGCACTACTACACCGTCCCCGGCCCGGACTGGCAGCACAAGGGCAGCGCCACCGACTTTGACCGCGACGCCTACTACACCACGCTGCACAAGACGCTGCGGATGGAGGAACTGGTGGAAAACCACAGCCGCATTATCCGCCGCTTTGCCAAGGGCCGGCCCATCGGTCTGTGCGTCGACGAGTGGGGCACCTGGTACGATGTCGAGCCGGGAACCAACCCCGGGTTCCTCTACCAGCAGAACACGATGCGGGACGCCCTGGTGGCGGCGGTCAACCTGAACATCTTCAACAACCATTGCGATACCGTCGTCATGGCAAACATCGCGCAGCTCGTCAATGTGCTGCAGGCAATGCTGCTGACCGAGGGCGACAAGGTGGTCCTGACGCCCACCAGCCATGTCTTTGCGATGTACAGCGGGCATCAGGGTGCCCGCCAGCTGGAAAGCTATGCCGAAACCCGGATGCTGCGCCGCGACGAGGAGCAGGTCCCCGAACTGCATGTCTCGGCCAGCGAACAGTCGGACGGCACCGTGCTGGTCACCGCCGCCAACCTCAACGACACCGAGCCCGTGCCGGTCAACTGCCTGCTGGGCGGCATCCATGCCGCCGGCGTCACGGCCCGGGTCCTGGCCGGTGCGCCGTTCGACCACAACACCTTTGACCGCCCCGAGGCTGTCCGTCCGGCGCCGCTTGCCGTCACGCCGACCGAAACCGGCTTCACGGCCGTGCTGCCGCCCTGCAGTGTGGCGGCGTTCACGGTCTGCCAGAAATAACCTCTTTGCTTTTTTGGATGGAACCGCTATAATACAGTCAAACAGACCGGCCGCGGCGAGCTGTCCCGGCCGGGAAGGGAGGTACCATCCATGCGTATTGTGACTTTGATCGAAAATACCCCCGGTGATCCCCGCTGCGCCTGCGAACATGGCCTGAGTCTCTATCTCGAGACCCATGACCACAGGCTGCTGATGGACACCGGCTCCACCGGCGCCTTCGCGGACAACGCGGAGGCGCTCGGCATTGATCTGACCCGCGTCGATACCGTCGTGCTCAGCCACGGCCACTACGACCACGCGGGCGGTCTGCTCCGCTTTGCCGCCCTCAATCCCGGGGCGCCGATCTATCTCCAGGCGGGGGCCGACGGCGATTTCTACCACGGCGACCGCTACATCGGCATCGACAAGGCCATCACGGCGCTGCCCCAGGTCCGCCCGGTCCGGGGCGATCTGCGCATCGACGGGGAGCTCTTTCTGTTCGCGGGCATCACCGGCCGGCGGTTCTGGCCCCAGAGCAATCTCTCACTCCGGGTCCGGCGGGACGGTCAGACCCTGCAGGACGATTTCTCCCACGAGCAGTGCCTGGTGGTCAGCCAGGACGGACACCGGGTGCTGGTGTCGGGCTGCGCCCACAACGGCATCCTGAACATCCTGGACCGCTACCGCGACCTCTTCGGCGGCGACCCCGACGTCGTGATCAGCGGATTCCATATGATGAAGAAACAGCCCTACGACTGCGAGGAACTGGATGTCATCGACGAGACAGCCCGGGAACTCGCGCGGCACAACACGGTCTTTTACACCGGTCACTGCACCGGCCTGCCCGCCTTCGAGCGGATGCAGACCATCCTGGGGGAGCAGCTCCGCCCGCTGCACAGCGGGGTGGAACTGGACCTCGCAACCCGGTAAAACCCCTGGTGCCCGGCTGCCCGGACAGCCGGAAAACGTCCCTTCCGCTCCGCTGTCTGCGGGGCGGTTTCCTTTTGCACATTTTTGAAGATTGTGTGAAATTCCGGGCCGAGAAGAGAATTTGACACTTTAGCGCATTGCATAAATACCGTTGGCGGTTTATATAAAAACTATCCAACTACGCGCAGAAACACTTGACAATATGCACGGGAGTGTTTGGGATTATTTCGCCGGAAATATGAGGATAATTTTGCGTAAATACGCGAAAAATGTAGTCAAAAAGATGAGAGGATTTGATTGTTGAAATACCGAAAAGGGTGCCGTAAAATTTGACTAAAGGCAGCAGGGAGCCGTCCGGACGGGCGGCCCTGCGCAGAGTCCCTCTTCCGCGGCGTCCAAGCCGGCTGCGGCGGTGCGGAAACAGCAGGGAACAACAAAAAGGAGGAACCCTCAATGGCGAAAACACTGACGGCAGGTAAAGCGGCCGGTGCTCGGACCAAGCAGGACAAACGCGCTTATGCGCAGCTCGGGCACAACACCTGGCGCAAAGCGTTCATGCAGCATTACTGGCTGTACATTCTGATGATCCCGGGCATCCTGTACATGCTCATTTTCAACTACACGCCGATGGCAGGCCTGGTCATGGCGTTCGAGGACTTCAGCCCCTACAATGGCGACACCGCCATCCAGGCGCTGTTCGGCAGCCCCTTCGCCGGACTGAAGTACTTTGAAAAACTCTTCACCGGCCCGGATTTCTGGCGTCTGCTGCGCAACACGCTGGCAATCTCGCTGGCCAACCTGATCTTCGCCTTCCCGGCGCCGATCATCCTCGCACTGCTGCTCAACGAGCTGCGCTGCAAATGGTTCAAGCGCTTTTCCCAGACGCTGGTGTATATCCCGCACTTCGTCTCCATCGTGATTGTGGCGGCGCTGACCTATCAGCTCTTCTCCACCACCGACGGTGTCGCCTATCATATGCTGGTCCAGGTGTTCGGCAAACAGAACGCCCCCGACATCATGTCCGATCCCAAGCTCTTCTCGACGATGATCGTCGGTCAGAACCTCTGGAAAGAGACCGGTTACGGCACGATCATCTACCTCGCGGCCCTCTCCAGCGTCGATACCCAGCTGTATGAAGCCGCCAAGATCGACGGCGCCGGCCGCTGGCAGCTGATGTGGCACGTCACGCTGCCCGCCATCCGCGGCACCATCATCCTGATGCTCATCATGAAGGTCGGCTCGCTGCTGAACACCGGCTACGAACAGATCTTCCTGATGCAGAACGCCATGAACCGCTCGGTCTCCGACGTGTTCGACACCTACATCTACACCAAAGGCATCGTCAACGGACAGTATTCCCTTGCCACGGCTGCCGGCCTGTTCAAGTCCATCGTCAGTATGGTCATGGTCGTCGGCGCGAACAAGATCGCCAAGCTGTTCGGTGAATCCGGCCTGTACTAAGCGCAAGGAGGTACTGTCATGTCTGGCATCATCCATCAGAAACAGGACCCCAACGCCATCCGTGCGACGGGTACCCTGGAAAAGCGCTCGCCGGGCGATCAGGCGGTGCAGGTGCTGTTCTATGTTCTGATTGCACTCATTGCTCTGCTCTGTGTGCTGCCCTTTATCTACGTCATCGCCGGTTCCTTCGCCACCGAGCAGGAACTGACCGAGCGCCCCTTCTTCCTGATTCCTCACGAATTCTCCCTCAATGCGTACTCCTACATCCTCAAGGACGGCTCGGTTTTCCGCGGCCTCAAGAACTCCTTCCTGGTCACCATCGTGGGTACGCTGATCAACATGTTCGTATCCTGCACGCTGGCCTACCCGCTTTCGCGCAGCTATCTCAAGGGCCGCAACGGCTTCATCAACATGGTCATCGTGACCATGCTGTTCTCCGGCGGCATGGTGCCCAGCTACATCCTGGTCATGAACATCCTGGACCTCGGCAACACCTTCTGGGCCCTGTGGCTGCCCGGTGCCATGAGCGCATTCAATATGATCATCATCAAGAACTACTTCCAGGGACTGCCCAACGAACTGGAGGAGGCCGCCATCATCGACGGTTCCAATGACCTGATCACCTTTGTGCGCATCATCCTGCCGCTGTCCACCCCCGTGCTGGCATCCGTCGCGCTGTTCTACGCGGTCGGTCACTGGAACTCCTACTTCAACGCCATGATGTACATCAACGACCCCGACATGGAACTGATGACCATCGTGCTGCGCCGCATGGTGTTCCTGACCAACAAGATCACTCAGGACAGCACCTTCGACTGGGGCGCTGCCGGTATGCCGCCCGCCAAATCCATCAAGATGGCCACCACCGTCGTGGCCACGGTCCCGATGCTCTGCATTTACCCCTTCGTTCAGAAGTACTTCACCCAGGGCATCATGGTCGGCTCCGTGAAGGGCTGATCCCCGTTATCCGGTTTCATCACGCAGTCTGCGTGTTATAAAAAAAGGAGGAAAACAACTCATGAAAAAGCAAATCGCCCTGACCCTGAGCGTCGCGATGGCCGTCACTGCCCTGGCCGGTTGCGGCGGTTCCGGCAGCTCGTCCTCTTCCAGCGCCGCTTCGGCTACCGCCGAGGGCGCCTCGGAATCCAGCGGCCGCCCGACCATCACCTTTATGATCCCCACCTTCTACGGCACCGAGTTCGCCAACGACAACTCCGACAAGGTCATCCAGGCCTACGAGGATTACACCAACACCACCGTCGAATGGCGTCTTGAGGCCAACGATACCTACAAGGACAAGTTCGGCCTGACCCTGATGGACAAGGACAACATGCCGATGATCCTGACCGCTTCCGGCGCGCTGGATGCCAACATCGTCGACGCCGCCAAGAAGGGCGCGTTCTGGGATCTGAGCAGCTACCTGCAGGACAGCGAGAGCTACCCCAACCTGAGCCAGGCCAACGAGAACGTTCTGAAGGGCCTGACCGTTGACGGACAGATCATCGGCATCCCCCGTACCCGTGCCATCGGCCGCTACGGCCTGGCCTACCGCACCGACTGGGCGGAAGCCGTGGGCATCACCGAGCCTCCCAAGACCATCGAGGATGTCTACAACATGCTCTACGCCTTCACCTACGATGACCCGGACGGCAACGGCGTGGACGACACCTACGGCCTCGAGCTGTGCAAGTACACCGGACCTCTGGACGTGATCCAGACCTGGTTCGGCTGCGGCAACGAGTGGGTCGAGCAGGACGGCAAACTGGTCCCGGTCCATCAGACGGCCGAGTACAAGGAAGCCCTGCAGTGGATGCGCAAGATCTATGAGGACGGTCTGGTCCGTCCCGACTGGGCAACCGTCGACACCTCCACCTGGGAGGACGGCTGCAAGAAGGGCGAAGCCGGCTGCTTCCTGGACACCATGGACGGTGCCAAGCGTATCTGGAACTACTTCACCAGCAACAACGTAGCGAGCGTTGTGGATCCCTCCACCACCGCCACGATGACGATGGTCGGACCCATCGCCAAGGATGCCAACAGTGAGCCCCGCACCCTGGCCACCAGCGGCTACAACGGCTTCTACCTGATCACCAAGTCTGGCGCCAAGACCGAGGAAGATCTGAAGAACTGCCTGACCTTCCTGGACAAGATGAACGACGATCCGATGCTCGAACTGGCCGACTACGGCATCGAGGGCATCAGCTATGACCTGAACGAGAACGGCAATGTCGTCCTGAACCCCGATTACGACGCTTCTCAGACCCCCAACTGCGGCCTGAACCAGGCTGTCGCCTACATCCCCAACATGTCCAGCGTGTCTCATCCGCTCGAGAAGGCCGAGAGCCAGATCGAGTCCGAGGCCTGCCAGGAAGTCAACGAGAAGTACGCCGTCTTTAACCCCGCGCTCGGCTACCTCGCCAACTCTGCCACCAACGCCGAAGTCGGCACCGATATCGAGCAGATCATCGACGACGCCCGCACCCAGTACATCTGCGGCCAGATCGACGACGCCGGCCTGGATGACGCTGCCCAGCAGTGGCTGGATCGCGGCGGTGCCCAGCTGGTTGAGGAAGTCAACGAGCTCTACGCTGCTGATACCAACAAGTAATTTCATTCCTATCTGAATCAGGCCGCGCCCCTGCGGCATCGGCCGGAAAGGCACCGCGGATGCACTCTCGCGGTGCCTTTTTTGTCGGCCGCAGCGCGGCATTCTTTTACAAAAACGCACAGAAAGGCGGATCTTTCGATGAACCTCACACTTTTGGCCCAGGATGCCCGCTCGACCACCGTGGGCTGGCAGCCGGTCCCCGGGGCTGCCTGCTATGCTCTGGAATGGTCCGACCGGATGTCCGACACCGTCCGCTTCCGCACGGCCGGCCAGACCCGGGACTGCCGGTTCCGGTTTGTCCGCTCGACGCATATCCCGTATTATCTGCGGCTGCGGGCCCTGGACGAGGCCGGCTCCACGCTGGAACTCAGCCCGGTGCTGACCACCCCGCTGGCCCGGGTGCTGTATCCCCAGCTCGAAGCGCTGGACCGCGGCCTGGTCGCGGTGGCAACCTCCGCCGGTGTGTTCCTGAGCTGGCGGCTGCTGCGCTCCGAGGTGGACGGCTACTCCGCCACCGGCCTGACCGGCGCGGATTTTGTCGTGTACAAGAACGGCGTGCGCCTTGCCGATGTGACGGACAGCACCAACTACCTGGACCCCGACGGCACGGCCGGGGACCTCTATGCCGTGGCGCCGGTGTATGCCGGGCACAAGGGCACCGCCTGCAATCCCGTCAGTGTCTGGGCGGACGGCTACTATGACCTGCCGCTCCACAGACCGGAAGGCGGCGTCACCCCCGACGGCAAACCCTTTGTCTACCATGCCAACGATATGAGCGTCGGCGATGTGGACGGCGACGGCCAGATGGAATTCTTTGTCAAATGGGACCCCGACAACTCGCAGGATGTCTCCATCAAGGGCTATACCGGCCGCTGCCTGATTGACTGCTGCAAGCTGGACGGCACGCTGCTCTGGCGGCTGGATATGGGCCCCAACATCCGCGCCGGCGCCCACTACACCCAGTTCATGGTCTATGACTTTGACGGGGACGGCCGCGCCGAGATGGCGGTCAAGACCGCGCCCGGCACCCGGATGACCCGCTATGCGCCGGACGGCACGGTGCTGTGGCAGCGCTACATCACGATGCCCCGCAGCGACCTGGAAGCCGGGTATTCCCACAGCGACAACTATGTCTGCTCGGCCGAGGACTACCGGCTGCACCTGGCCGACGTCTTTGCCGGCTGGCGGGATCATCCCGAGGTCCGGTCCGGCCGCTGGCCCGACACGCTGGAAGCCTGTTTCGGCATCCCGCAGCGGTACGACTACCCGCTGAGCCGCCAGGACGCCGAGGCGATGGCGGACTATTTCATCCGGGAATACGCCCCCTCCCGCAGCGAGCGCAACCATCTGGAAAAGTTCGAGGGCTTCATCTATTCCGGCCCCGAGTACCTGACGATGTTCGGCGGCGACGGCCGCGAACTCGAGACCATTCCCTTCAAGTTCGGCCGCGTGGACGACGGCCTGCTGTGGGGCGACTACGCGCTGCCCCGCATCGAGCCCTGCAACCGGGTGGACCGGTTCAACTCCGGCGTGGCCTACCTGGACGGCGAGCATCCCAGCCTGATTGTCTGCCGCGGCTACTATACCCGCGCCACCCTCGTGGCCTACGATTTCCGTGACGGCCATTTCTCGGAGCGGTGGAGCGTCGATTCCGGCTTTGTGCCGATGGATAACCCCTTCCGGGATGCGGGCTGTCACCTGGCGCGGGGCAGCGATCCGGTGTTCGGGGCGCTGGCCGGCCAGGGCAACCACAGCATTTCCACCGGCGATGTGGACGGCGACGGCTGCATGGAGATTGTCTGCGGCGCCGCGGTCATCGACCATGACGGCAGCCTGCTGTATTCCAGCGAAGGAACGCTGCCCGACGGCACCCCGGCCAAGTTCGGCCACGGCGATGCCATGCACCTGGCCGACATCGACCCCGACAGCCCGGGCCTTGACCTCTTCAATGTCTTTGAGGGGGCCGAAAATGCGCCCTACGGCTGGGCACTGCGGGATGCCGAGACCGGTGCAGTCCGGTTCGGCGAGTACGCCGAGGAAGATCTGGGCCGCTGCATGATCGGCAAGATCGACCCCGCCACCCGCGGCCTGCAGGTCTGGGTCAAGGAGGTCTACGACTGCCGCGGCAACCGCCTGCCCCTCGAAACGCCCGGCACCAACATGAAGATCTACTGGGCGGGGGACCTCTCCACCCAGGTCACCGACGGCCGGGATTATCTGCACGGCCCCAAGTGCGGCGCGGTCAACGACCTGACCCACGGCACGATGCTGATGCCCAGCGGCACCGCCACCAACAACGGCACCAAGGGCAACCCCTGCCTGGTGGCCGACATCTTCGGCGATTTCCGCGAGGAACTGCTGCTCCGCCTGGAGGATGATTCGGCAATCCGCATCTACACCTCCACCGACCTGACCCACCACAAGCTCTTCACCCTGCTGCATGACCCGCAGTACCGCTGCGGCGTGGCCTGGCAGAACAACTGCTACAACCAGCCGGGGTACCCCTCCTTCTACTATGCAAGCGATATGGACTTTGCCAACGTCCTGCCCCAGCTCCGGGCCAGGCCGACGGTCTATCTGGCCGCGGACTCGACGGTTCAGAGCTACACCGAGGCCGAAGCCCCCCAGACCGGCTGGGGCCAGCAGCTCTGGCGCTGCCTGCGCGGCGCCAACCTCTGCCGGGTGGATACCCGTCCCGGCTGCCCCTTCCCCCAGGAGCGCCGCTACCATCTGCCCGACCTGACGATCGACAACTGTGCGATGGCCGGCCGCAGCAGCCGTTCCTTCCGGGAGGAGGGACGCCTGGCGGATATTGAGGCCTCGCTGCGGCCCGGGGACTACCTGGTGGTCCAGTTCGGCCACAACGATGCCTACCGCGAAAAGGCCGAGCGCTATGTGGCGCCCGAGGCGTTTGGCGCCTCGCTGCAGCCCTACCTCGACGCGGCCCGGCGCCACGGCGCAACCTGCATTTTTGTCTCTCCGGTGGCGATGCGCATCTTCGATGAGAACGGTGTCTGCCACCCGAGCTTCCCCGAATACCGCGAGGCGATGGCCCGGTTTGCCCGGCAGGCCGGCGCGGTCTGGCTGGACCTGGGCGCCGCCACGGCGGCCGCGGTCACGGCCACCGGCGCCGAACACGCCAAATCCCTCTACCTGTGGCACGGCGACAAGCACGACGACGCCCACCTGCAGCAGGCCGGCGCCCTGCGTTTTGCCCGCGCCTTTGCCCGTCTGGTGCTGCAAAGCACCGATCCCCGCCTGGATGTTCTGAAAGCTGCCTTTGAGGAGGAATAAACAATGGCTATCGGAGATCTGCTTCATCAAACGCCCGTCACAACGCCCGATCCCTACACCGGCTGCCCGGTCACCCGGCTCACGCCGCCCGACCACACCAGCCATCATATGTACTTTTATAACCGCATGGTCACCTCGGACAGTTCCCGGCTGCTCTACTGTGCCGAGATCAACGGCCGGCGCAACCTCTACCTGATGGAACTGGCCACCGGCGATGCCGTCCAGCTGACCGAGGGTGACGCCCTCGACGATTACGGCGCGATGATCTCGGCGGATGACAAGTCCGTCTACTACCAGCAGGACCGCAAGGTCTGGAAGCTGGACCTGGCCACTCTGCAGCGCACCTGCCTGTATGCCGCGCCGGACGGCTGGGACTGCGGCAACTGGGGCATGAGCGATGACAACCGCTATCTCGTCATGACCGAGACCCGCCGCGACACGCTGCCCGACCTGACCGGCAAGAAGGGCTGGGAATTCTTCCCGCTGACCTGCGCCGCCAAGCCGCTGTGCCATATCGTCTATCTGGACACCCAGACCGGCGAACACCACATCGTCGTGGAGGACCGCTGCTGGTTCGGCCATGCGCAGCTGCGCCCCGGCGATCCCGACACCATCCTGTTCTGCCACGAGGGCCCCTACGACATGATCGACGCCCGTCTGTGGCTGATCCAGAGCGACGGCAGCCGGTACCGCTGTGCCCGGCCCCAGCCCAAGGATGTCATCATCACCCACGAGTTCTGGATGCCCACCGGCGACCGTCTGGCCTACGTCTACCGCAAGGCGGACGACGGCAGCACCGAGACCATCCGGATGATGCGCCCCGAAACCCTCGAGGAGGAGCTCTTCATGCCCTGCCTGCCCTATGCGCACTTCATCTGTGACCGGCAGCGGCGCTGGTTCGTCGGCGACTGCCAGGGCCAGGAAACGCCCATCCATCTGCAGACCGGCGAGGGCCGCGGCCAGGAAGTCCGCAACGACTTCATCTATCTGGTGGACATTGCCCGCAAGAAGGAGATCCCGCTGTGCTACCACGGCACCAGCTGGACGACCATCCACGGCACCCCGCAGGACGCCCACCCGCATCCCTGCTTCACGCCGGACGGCAGCGGGGTGGTGTTCACCTCCGACCGGGAAGGCAAACCCTGCGTGTATCTTGCCAAAACCGCGGGCGCTGCGGCGAAAGGAGAATGACAATCATGGAATGGCCCAAACTGAAGAATATCTACATCTGTTTCCCCGGCGGACGCCACAAGGTCCTGACAATGAGCTTTGATGACGGCCGGGTGGAGGACCGCCGCCTGGTGGAGCTGTTCAACCGCTACGGCGTGCGGGGCACCTTCAACCTCAATGCCGGGCTGCTGCTGGATGACCGCGTTCCGCCCAGCGAGTGGCGGGACCTGTACCGCGGTCACGAGGTCGCCTGCCACACCTGCCTGCATCCCACGATCGCCCGCAGCCCGCTGGATCAGGTGGCCCGCCAGATTCTGGAGGACCGCCAGGGGCTGGAATCCGTCATGGGATACCCGGTGCGGGGGCTGGCCTACCCCAACGGCAGCTGGACGCCCGAGATCGCGGCGATGCTGCCCTCGCTGGGCATCCGGTACGCCCGCGTCGTCGGCGACACCCACGACTTTGCGATTCCCAATGATTTCATGACCTGGAAATCCACCTGCCACCATACCCATCAGCTGCTGGAGGACGGAAAACGGTTTGCGGCGCTGTTCAAGACCCAGTATCTGTACATGATGTATGTGTGGGGACACAGCTTTGAATTTACCTGCGAGGCCGACTGGGAGCAGATGGAACGGTTCTGCGATCTGGTGGCGGGCCGCGAAGATACCTGGTATGCGACCAATATCGAGATTG
Organism: Subdoligranulum sp. APC924/74; assembly: GCF_003324125.1. Classification (NCBI taxonomy): domain Bacteria; kingdom Bacillati; phylum Bacillota; class Clostridia; order Eubacteriales; family Oscillospiraceae; genus Subdoligranulum; species Subdoligranulum sp. APC924/74. Next base: position 61,735 of record NZ_PSQF01000005.1, read on the forward strand.
TGGACTATCTGGAAGACGCCCGCCGTCTGCAGTTCACCGTTGCGGCGGACATCGTTCACAACCCGGCGGCCCGGTCCATCTGGATCGAGGTGGACGGCGACCGGATCGAAATTCCCGGCGGCGCCACGGTGCAGCTTTCATGAGGGGGAGACTTGATTTTCCCCGGGCAAACTCGTATGATCTAGGGATGGGACCGCGAAAGCTGCCGCGGTTCCTTCGCCGGACTGCCCGCGGCGGCAGGGCGTCCGGCCGGATCGGATACTCCGCCGCGACAAGGGAGGAGACTAGTGGAATTCCCGAAACCTACCAACCGTCAGACCGCGAAGGAAAAACAGCGCAGCCGGTATGAGACGCTGATCTTTACCCGTCTGGTCCTGCTGGTCGCAGTCCCGCTGCTCATTGTGGGCCTGCTGTGCGGCATCCTGTACTACCGCAGCGAGCCCGCCCGCGGCCGCGCCAAACTCGGCGAGGTGGCCGGCAACGCTTCGATGCGGATGACAAGCGTGTTTGACGGACTGCGCAGCTATTACCTGGCGGCCCTGCGAAATTCCAGCTTTACCTGGATGGAAAGCTGTTCGGAAATCCCGTACAGCCGGTACAGCGACCTGCGGGATGCCCAGGAGCTGCTGCGGGGCGGGACCTATATGGATTCCTATGTGGTCGGGTACGAATACATCAATCTCCGCTACGGCTGGGTGCTGAGCAACTACGGCACCTTCCCGCTCGAGCAGATGAAAAATCAGGAGGAAATCCGCACCTTCATCGACAACCAGGCCAGCCAGACCGCCACCCTCTACTGGGTCAACCGCACCGGTGCGGCGCCGCGCCAGACCTCCAGCCTGTGGCTGAACGTGTCGGGGCAGTGCCTCGTGGCACGGATCACCTCGGCCAAGAACGGCCTGGTGGGAATGCTGCTGATCCATCTCGATATGGAATACCTGTCCGAGCTGGCAGGGGAGTGGAAGTCGCTGGGCTATGACGTGGTGCTGCTCGACGCGAACGGCGAGACCGTCACCACCACCGACACCGAGCTGGCCCACGCGCTGGCCGATGCCGGCGACCTCTCGGACGGGCATCTGCGCATCCCCGGCACCATCAGCAACTACCTTGTGCAGGGCCAGGCCATCAACTTCAACGGCATCACCTGTTATGCCGCCTACGACGAACAGCAGAACCTCGGGTCCAGCGTCGCGGCCTTCTGGGTCTCGGTGCTCATCCTGCTGGCCACGGTCGTCGTGCTGCTGGTCTGCCGGTGGAACAGCGCCTTCCTCTATCGTCCCATCCGGGAACTGCTCGACCAGGCCTACGATGTGTTTGGCCGGCGGGAACAGAACCAGGACGAGTTCGACTATCTGACCTCCAGCGTGACCCGCGCTGCCCAGAACCAGAAGGATATGCAAAAGCTGGTACAGGCCCAGCGCCGCCAGCTCGAACAGCAGTTCCTGCTGCACATCCTGCGCAGCGAGGCCAGCCTCGAGGCCATCCACAGCACGATGCAGGAGTTCGGCATCCAGCCCTTTGCCTGCTACCGGCTCCTCGTGCTCAGCATTGTCTTTGAAAAGCAGATGACCGGGTCGGTGCGTGAGGCGGTCGCCCAGACCGTCGCCCAGCGCCTTCCCGCCGAAATCTGCCGCCGGCTCTTCTTCTGTCCGGTGGCCGTGGATGCCACGGTGGTCATGGTGGCCGGCGCCGAGAACGAGGAAACGCTGGCCCACAACGTCGAAACCGTCTACAAGGGCGCGGCCAAGGTGGTCAGCGCCGGGATGGGCTGCCGGTGTGTGGCGGGCGTCAGCCGGGTTTTCACAAGCCCCGAGCAGATCGCCTCGGCCTGGCACGAGGCCAGCGAGGCACTGCGCAGCCGGGGCGCCGCGTCGGAGGAGATGCGCCAGGACCTGACCTACTACACGACGGCCGAGGACAACCACACCGAGCACGGCTATGACACCCTGCTGGAAAACGAGATCATCGCCGCCATGACGGCCTGCAACAAGCGCGAGACCGAGCGGCTCATCGGCGTCTTTCTCGAACGGCTGGAGGAAAAGGGCGTGCGCGGCTATGAGCGGATGTTCTATCTCCAGCGTCTGGTCAGCACCCTGCTGATGGTGGCTGAAAACGCCGGCCTGTCGGTCAGCAAGGTATTGTCCAACCACAGCGACAACCTGTTTGCCGAGATCAGCCGCATTTACAGCAACGACAAGATGCGCACCTTCCTCGTGGAGGAGGTCGCCGTCCCGGTCATGGACCTGCTGGGCAATTTCCGGCGGGACAATACCAGCGAGCTGGTCAAGAACGTGATCGCCCTCATCAAGCAGACCAACGGCGACCTGACCCTCAACGAGTGCGCCGAAAAGCTCAACTATTCGGCCAGCTATATCTGGAAAGTCCTCAAGAACGAGCGCAACACCAACTTCACCGACCTCGTCGCTTCCCAGAAACTCGAGATGGCCAAGGAACTGCTGCTCACCACCGATATGTCGGTGGCCCAGGTGGCCGACACGCTGCACTACTCCAACGTGCAGAACTTCATCCGGTTCTTCAGCCGCGAGGTCGGCATGACCCCCGGCAAGTACAAAAAAGAATACCAGACGGGCAAGAAAAAGCCCTGACGGCCCGCACCCCCGACGGTTGTTCCGCCGGGGGTATTTTTTTGCCCCGCAACGCAAACACTAGCTGCGGAAAAAAGTTTGCAGAAGGGGGTTGACAAAATGAACTGTAAATTATATAATTACAGTGTAATCTGAAACAAAAAGATTTACAGTTTAGCACCGACACGGTGCAAAAATCCGAACACCTACCTTATATATAAAGGAGAAGTATTATGAATAAGAATCCTCTGACTTCCGCCAATTTTGACCAGACCATCGCCAACGGTGTGACCCTCGTGGATCTGTGGGCGCCGTGGTGCGGCTACTGCCGCCGGATCGCCCCGGCCGTTGAAGCGCTGGCCGATGAGCTGGACGGCCGCATCCGGGTTGCCGGCGTCAATGTGGACGACGCGCCGGATGTCGCCGCACGGTTCGGCGTCAACACCATCCCCACGCTGCTGCTGTTCAAGGACGGCCGCCTGCTGGGCCGGCCCTTTGTGGGACCGCGTTCCCAGGCAGACATCCGGGAATATCTGTCGGCCAACGGCGTACTGTAAGACAAGGAGGCAGCCATGAACAACGCGGTTGATGTACTGGTGCTCGGCGGGGGACCCGGCGGCTACACGGCCGCGCTCTATGCGGCGCGGGCAGGTCTGTCGGTCCTGGTGCTGGAGCGGCTCTCCGCCGGCGGCCAGATGGCCACCACCGGCACGGTGGAGAATTACCCCGGCTTTGAGGACGGGGTGGACGGGTTTGAACTGGGCGAGAAGATGCAGCGCCAGGCCCAGCGCTTCGGCGCCCGGACGGTGCTGGCCGAAGTCCGCGAGGTTGCGCTGACCGAGTCCCCCAAGCGGGTGGAGACCGACCGCGGCACCTTCCTGGGGCGCACGGTGGTGGTGGCCACCGGCGCCGAAGCCCGGGAACTGGGCGTCCCCGGCGAGGCGGCTCTGCGGGGCCGCGGGGTGAGCTACTGCGCCACCTGCGACGGGATGCTCTACCGCGGGCGGGAAGTGGCGATCGTGGGCGGCGGCAACACCGCCGTCGGCGATGCCCTGACGCTGGCCCGGCTGGCCGGGCGTGTGACGCTGATCCATCGGCGGGACGCGCTGCGGGCCTCTGCCGTTTACCTTGACAAGCTCCGGGAAAATGGTGTAAATATTGTATGGAACACCGAGGTCAAGGCGCTGCAGGGCGATGACCGGCTCACCGGCCTGGTCCTGCGCAACAAGGTCACGGGGGAGGAAAGCACCCTGCCGGTGGACGGCCTGTTTGTCGCCGTCGGGCGCCGGCCCGAGACCGCTCTGTTCCGCGGGCAGCTCGAAACCGACGAGGCGGGCTACCTGATCGCCGACGAGACCACCCGGACATCGCTGCCCGGCGTCTACGCGGTGGGCGACGTGCGCCGCAAACCGGTCCGTCAGATCCTGACAGCCGCCGCGGACGGTGCCGTTGCCGCACATTATATCGAGGAATATCTGGCCGGGAACCGGGCGTGACGCCGCTTCCCGGTACGCAACGGGAGGAACGGCATGAAGAGCGATTTCAGCGTGGCGGTCCATGCGCTGGTGTATCTGAGCGTCAAGGGCTGCACGCTCTCCAGCGATGCGCTGGCCGACAACATCTGTACCAACGCGGCGCGGGTGCGCAAGGTCATGGCCCGCCTGAAAAAGGCCGGCCTGGTGGGCGCCCGGGAGGGAAGTGAGGGCGGTTTCTGCCCCCAAGTTCCCCCCGCCGAGCTCACGCTGGACCGGGTGGCGGCCGCCGTGGACACCGCCTTTGTGGAGTCCGGCTGGCACAGCGGCGCCGCCGACCGCAACTGCGCCATCTGTGCCGGCATGGCCGGCGTGATGGATGAGATCTATGCCGATCTCGACGCCGGCTGCCGCCGCCGTCTGGCCGGTGTGACCATCGCCGATATCGAGGACCGTCTTTTTGCGGGCAAGCCGCTCTTTGCGGCGGAACAGGAGTTGACAGATGGGATTTGATCTGTCCGTCGGCATCTCGGCGGTGACCGTTTTCCTGCAGGGGCTGCTCAGCGTCTTTTCCCCCTGCGTGCTGCCCCTCATCCCGCTGTATATCGGGTATCTGGCCGGCGGAACGGCGGCGGTGCAGCCGGACGGCACCATCCGCTATCCGCGTCGCCGCGTGCTGGTCAACACCCTGTTCTTTGTGCTGGGCATCAGCTTCGCCTTCTTCCTGCTCGGCATGGGCTTCACGGCGCTGGGCCGCTTCTTCAGCGGCAACCGCACCCTGTTCACCCGGTGCAGCGGCGTGCTGATCCTGGTGTTCGGCCTGTACCAGCTGGGCATCTTTGGCCGCAGCAGCGCGATGGACAGCGAACACCGCTTCCATCTGCCCCTCAACCGGCTGGCCATGAACCCCCTGACCGCGCTGCTCCTCGGCTTTACCTTCAGCTTTGCCTGGACGCCCTGCGTGGGTCCGGCGCTGTCCGGCGTGCTGCTCATGGCCTCCAGCGCGCCCGAGCGGGGATTTTTGCTCATCGGGGTGTACACCCTCGGCTTTGTGATTCCCTTCCTGCTGGTGGGACTGTTCACCGGCACCGTGCTGGACCTTTTCAAAAAATACCACAACGTCGTGCGGTATACCACCCGCATCGGCGCCGTCCTGCTGATCCTGATGGGTCTGATGACGCTGACCGGCTTCACCGGGCGGCTCAGCGGGGTGCTGTCCCAGACGGGCGGCAGTCCGTCGGCCTCGTCCGGTGCGGCGCCCCAGGTCACCGCCACGCCCGCTCCCACCGAGGAGCCCGAGACCGACCCCGACGCCATCCCGGCCCCCGACTTCACGCTGGTGGACCAGTACGGCGAGGAACACACCCTGTCGGAATACCGCGGCAAGACGGTGTTCCTGAACTTCTGGGCCACCTGGTGCGGCCCCTGCCAGAGCGAGATGCCCGAGATCCAGTCGCTCTATGAGTCTTACGGCAGCAACGGCGAGGACCTGATCGTGCTGGGCGTCGCCAACCCCAGCAGCGCCGAAAATCCCCGCGCCGTGGACGGCAGCATCGACGAGGTCAGCGGATTCCTGTCGGACAACGGCTACACCTTCCCGGTGGTCATGGACACCACCGGCGATGTGCTCAGCGCCTACGGCATTTCCGCCTTCCCGACCACCTTCATGATCGACACCGAGGGCAACGTCTTCGGCTATGTGACCGGTCAGCTGACCGCCGACATGATGGAGAGCATCGTCACCCAGACCATGACCGGGCAGCGGGTCTCCTGAACCACAACGACAAAACGCCCCCGCAGATTCTGTGGGTGCTCATAAGAAAGTAATTTGAAAGAATTACAATTATGGCATCTGTCAGGCAGGATTGGGTAACGAATAAATACGCCGTATTCAGCAGATTTTGCTGGATACGGCGTATTTTCTTGCCTATTTACGCTTCCTTTTCCCTTTTCCGTGTGTCATGTTGCTTTTGCCGCGCCGATTTATGGGGTTTTTCATGTGCTTGGACAGCCGCAGCACCTCAATCAGATTGACAAACTGCTCTTTGGTGATGGCATCGTAGTCAATGCCGAGTGTGGCCAAGAGTGCCCGCGCCTTCTTTTCGTCGCTGCTGCCTTCAAAGTTCATGGCAGTCTGTAACTGCTGCTGTACTTGTGCTGCGGCGGACGGCTCGTCTGCCGTTGTGCTGTCGGTCTTGTGGGCTTCCCGAATATCGCGGAGTATTTCGTTCAGGTCATCCGAAACCACATGGCTGAAGTATTCTTCCTCCGGCACCTGCGCCAATTCCAGCGTGCGGAGATAGAGATCGTTGGCACTATCCTCTCGCTTGGACAGCACCATTTGACGCACGGCCTCCAGCACAGTGTTCATGTCGTTGATCCGCATATCCGCGATACGGTCAACATAAATTTCTGCATCCAGCATCAACCGCTGAAAATCTTTGTGGCAAATCAGCTCCGACAGCAGCCGGTGATTGAATTGCCCCGCCTTCAATACTTCAATCGCATCGTCACCCAAATGCAGAGCATCCAGCTCTGTGTTTGGGTGATTTTTTCTTTCTGTCAATCCCATCAAGTAATCGGCGGATACCCCATAAAACTTTGCCAGCGCCGCGATGCTGAACGGGCTGATGTCCTTGAAATCGTCCGCCTCATATTTGCCGAGGGCGGCGCGGGAAATGCCTGTTGCCTCGGAAAGCTGTTCCAGTATCAGGTTGCGCTCTGTCCGCAAATCTTTAAGCCGCTCCGGGATCGTCAGTTTGATATTCATATCCGCGCCCCCTCTCGTTCTGCTTCCCATTATAGCACAGATTTCTATAAGCGTGGAAATTTCCGCTTTTCGCACCCTTTTTCCAACCTCTTGGATATACGGGAACAGGCCCGATTTTTCGTTAAACTGTACTTGTCGGGAGGCAACAGCACCTTGAAAATTACATGACCGTCCGAATGGGATACCCCCGGCAGGGGAAGCAGCGCCATGACCCCATGTGTTTGAAAGCACGGGAGAGCGTGCCAATGCCGGAATACGCCGCTGAAAAGCCAGGGGCAGGAACGGCATTCGGAAAGAGCGGCAAAAATACAGCGATATTTTCAAAGGAAGTGAAAACAGCGAAAAATCCGGCGTTTTCATATTGATAACGCCATTAAAGCACGATACACCGGATAGCGAAGAGGGTACGCTGTCTGGCGTGTGATTATTCCAACCCGCGAAAATCCACGCGAAACGGTGAAGCTGAACCTTGCCCTGTGTGAGCAGGGCTTCACAAAGAGCGGAGAAAACAGTTATTCGCAAACCATCATCATTTGCCTAATGATGAACTCGATACACGTACCAGCGCACCGGCTTCACTGCCAAGCAAACGAAAAAAGGAGGGCATAAGCCATGAGAAACAAAGAGATTTACCGAAACGAAATCAAGTCCTATATTATCCGGGCTGGCATGACCATGAGCGAAGCTGTGGAAATTCTGGCCGACGAATACGGTTGGAGCAGCAGCGTTCCCAACTTGTCAGACAAGCTGAAACGCGGCAGCCTGCGCTACGGCGAGGCTGTGGAGCTGGCCGATGTGCTGGGGTACGACATTGTTTGGCAAAAGCGCCGGGAGGTGAGATAAATCGCGGGAACTATTTACGGATATATCCGGGTTAGCAGCAAGGACCAGAACGAGGACCGGCAGCGCATCGCTTTGCAGGAGCTTGCTGTCCCGGAAAAAAACATTTACATGGACAAGCAGTCCGGCAAGGATTTTGACCGACCCCAATACAAACGCCTGCTGCGAAAAATGAAAAAGGACGATCTGCTCTACATCAAGAGCATCGACCGTCTGGGCAGGAACTATGGGGAGATTTTGGAGCAGTGGCGGATATTGACGAAAGAGAAAGGCATCGACATCGTAGTGCTGGATATGCCGCTGCTGGATACCCGCCGGGGCAAAGATCTGATGGGCACCTTTCTCAGCGACATCGTGTTGCAGGTACTTTCCTTTGTGGCGGAAAATGAGCGCACCAACATCCGCCAGCGGCAGGCCGAGGGTATTGCCGCAGCAAAGGCAAGGGGCGTCCGCTTTGGCAGACCGCCGAAACCGTTGCCCGCTGGTTTTCACAGCGCCTATCAAAACTGGAAAGCCGGGAAAATTACAGGAACGGCAGCGGCAAAGGAATGTGGGATGCCGCTGTCCACATTCCGCTACCGGGCAGAAATTTACGAAAAACACGAGTATGTCGTTTTGTACGCCAAGAGTAACGGAAATCTTCTCAATAAAATTAGTGCTCATATCAATGAGCGTGATTATAAAAATCCCGACAATGACCCTCGCGGACCTTACAAAACCATGCCATGTACAAACAAGGGTGGTGCCATATATAGTGTTATGACGCCAAGCGGAAAGACCATAACCGAAGAATGGCGCTTTAAGCGAGAAACCTATGATCGCTTACTGAATGATAATCGCTTGGTATTTCCTAGAGACGGCGATGGAAAGCCAAGATATAAACTGTTTCTGTCAGAAAAGAAATCTGAAGGACAGCTGGCAAATACTTGGCTCGACTTTTTGGCATCTAACCAAGAGGCCACTCGAGAGATTAAATCCTTATTTGGAAATTCAACCATTTTTAGCACTCCCAAGCCGGTAGAATTAATAAAATTCTGTATGGATTTGGCAACAAAAACTGACTCTATCGTTCTCGACTTCTTCTCCGGCTCCGCCACCACTGCCCACGCGGTCATGCAGCTCAACGCCGAGGACGGCGGGCACCGCAAGTTCATCATGGTACAGCTCCCCGAACCCTGCGACGAAAACAGTGAAGCCTTCAAAGCAGGTTACAAAAACATTTGCGAAATCGGCAAAGAGCGCATCCGCCGCGCCGGTGAGAAAATCAAAGAAGAAAACCCGCTGACTACCCAAAATCTGGACATCGGCTTCCGCGTGTTCCGTGTGGATGAGAGCAATATGAAAAACGTCTACTATCATCCCGAGGAGGTCACCCAGCTGATGCTGGGCGAGACGGTCAGCAACATCAAGGAGGACCGCACCGACCTGGACCTGCTCTACGCCTGCCTGCTGGATTGGGGCGTGGAGATCAATCTGTCCCACACCAGCACCCAGGTGGCGGGCTGCACCGTACATAACGTGGACAACGGCGCCCTGGCCGCCTGCTTTGACAAGGCGGTTCCCCGCGCCGTGGTCGAGTACATAGCCAACCTGCAGCCGCTGCGGGCGGTATTCCGCGACAGCGCCTTTGCCACCGATGCCGAAAAGATCAACGTGACGGAGATCTTCAAAAATCTTTCGCCCGACACGAAGGTGAAGGTGATCTGATGAAACTCAAATTCAAACATCAGCCCTTCCAGGCAGAGGCTGCAGCTGCGGTCTGTGATGTATTCAACGACCAGCCGCTGCGTACCGCCAATTACCGCATCGATCTGGGCGATACCACCAATATGCAGCAGCGCATGGATTTTAGCGAGGTGGGCTTCCGCAATCATCCGCTGGTGCCGGAGCTGACCCGCAGCCGGATTTTAGAGAACCTGCGCGCGGTGCAGATCCGTAACAATCTGAAACCATCCGATGCTTTGGCCGGTCCCGGCATCAACCTGACCATCGAGATGGAGACCGGCACTGGCAAAACTTACACCTACGTCAAAACCATGTACGAGCTCAATCGCCGCTACGGCTGGAGCAAATTTATTATAGTGGTGCCCTCGGTGGCCATCCGGGAAGGCGTGGCCAAATCGCTGGAAACGACCCAGCAGCATTTTTCTGATGAGTACGGCAAGAAGATTCGCTTTTTTACCTACTCCTCGGACAAGCTGACCGAAGTGGACAACTTTGCCTCGGACAGCGGCATCTATGCCATGATCATCAATATGCAGGCGTTCAATTCCAGCAAAAACCAGAAGATCATCGACAAAAAGCTGGACAGCTTCCGCAGCCGCCGTCCCATCGACATCATCGCCCAAACCAACCCGATCCTGATCATCGATGAACCACAGAGCGTGGAGGGCAAACAGACCAAAGAAAGCCTAAAAAAGTTCAACGCTCTGTTCACGCTGCGCTATTCCGCCACCCACAAAGAAAAATATGATATGGTTTACCGCCTGGACGCTATGGATGCCTACAACCAGCATCTTGTCAAAAAGATCGCGGCGTTGGGCATCACGCTGACAGGTACTACCGCCACCAATAGTTTTGTCTATGTGGAAGGCGTGGACATTTACAAGAACAAGGCCCCCACGGCCCGCCTGGGTTTTGAGATAAAGGGCAAGACCGGCACCCGCACCATGGTGCGCAAGGTGCAGGGCGGCGACGACCTGTACACCCTCTCCGGCGAGCTGGACGAATACGCCGACCGCTTTGTGATTTTGCCGGACGGCATCGATGGGCGGGACAACTCGGTCACCTTCCTCAATGGCCTCAAACTCTACGCTGGACAAATTAGCGGCAACGAGCAGATGACAGCCTTGCAGCGCCGGATTCAAATCCGGGAGACCATCCGTACCCATATCCAGCGGGAGCGGGAATTGTATCCCAGGGGCATCAAGGTGCTGTCACTGTTTTTCATCGACGAAGTATCCAAGTACCGCCTATATGACGGCGACAACGACGATGGCCGCAACGGCGAGTATGCCAAAATGTTCGAGGAGGAGTACGAAAACGTTGTGGGCCAGATGCAGCGCCAGTTTGGCGATGACGCCTATCTGCATTATCTGGACGGCATTGACGTGCACAAGACCCACCAGGGGTATTTTTCTATCGACAAAAAGAAGGGCAAAAAAGCCCGCTTTGTGGAAGGAAAGATCGACCGCAAAACGCAGCTGTCCGATGATGTGGATGCCTACGACCTGATCATGAAGGACAAGGAACGGCTGCTCAGCCTGGACGAACCGGTGCGGTTTATCTTTTCCCACTCGGCCCTGCGCGAAGGCTGGGACAATCCCAACGTGTTCCAGATTTGCACACTGAAACCTCAGAGCGAGTCTGAGATCCGCAGCCGCCAGGAGATCGGTCGCGGCCTACGCCTGTGTGTCAACCAGCAGGGCGAGCGCATGGACGAAAGCGTCCTGGGCCGAGACGTGCAGGAGCTGAACAAGCTGACGCTGATCACCGACCTGGAGTATGGAAAATTTGCCGAGGCACTGCAAACCGGCTTGGCGGAGTCGCTGGCAGACCGCCCGCAGAAGGTGGACACCCAGCTGTTTGTAGGCCGCACGCTGGTCGACGCCAACGGCGAACAGGTCCATGTTACGCAGGACCTGGCCAACGCAATCTACGAAGATCTGATCCAGAACGATTATGTAAAACGCGGCAAACTGACCGACAAATATTTTGCTGATAAAGAAATCGGGAGCTTTCATGTTGCCAGCGAGGTGTCGGGATATGCAGATTCGGTGGTGCGGATTTTGTCCGGCGTATACGATGCTCATACCATGGCCCCGGAAAACGCCCACAGCAACAATGTGCAAGCCATCGTAGACGAAGAAAAACTGCACAAGGCTGAGTTTCTAAACCTATGGAATCGGATCAACCACAAGTCCTTTTATACTGTTCAGTTTGACACGCCGGAATTGATCGACCACTCCATTCGGGCGCTGGACTCCAAATTGAATGTGACCCGCGTGCAGATCAACCTGGAATATGGAGAGCAGACAGCGCGGTTGGAATCGCGGGAACAGTTGGAGCAGGGAAAAGGCTTCCAGAAAGCCCGCAGCGACCGCGAGTCCGCCAAGTATGCGCCGCTTGGCAGCGTGCGGTACGACCTTGTCGGCAAGCTGGTGGAGGAAACCGGTCTGACGCGGGCCACCGTGGCCGCCATTTTGCGGGGAATCGCCCCGCAGACCTTTTCCCAGTTCCGCATCAACCCGGAGGAGTTCATCTTGAAAGCCGCCCGCTTGATTAATGACGAGAAAGCCACCCAGATCATCGAGCATATCACCTATAACCGGCTGGATGCAGCCTACGACCAGGATGTTTTTACCAGGGCTACACTGCGCGGCAAACTGGATGTCAACGCCATGGAGGCCAACCGCAGCCTGTACAGCCATGTGATCTACGACTCGGACAATGAACGCAGGTTTGCACAAGAGCTGGATGTCAGTGACCAAGTGGCGGTGTATGTAAAATTGCCCGGTAGTTTCTATATTTCGACCCCGGTTGGAAAATACAACCCTGACTGGGCGATCGCTTTTAACGAGGGCAGCGTGAAGCACATCTACTTTGTCGCCGAAACCAAAGGCAATCTCGACACTATGGAGCTACGCGGCGTAGAAAATGCAAAGATCGAATGCGCCAAAAAACATTTTGCTGCCATCAGCAATGGCAGCGTGGTTTACAGCGTGGTAGACAATTATAGCACCTTGATGCAGCTGGTAAGTAACTGATCCCAAGGGCGCACTTCTATACATAGTCTAAAGACCATGTATCGTGCGTCCTGCGGAGCTTACCTCTGCCGCTGATAAAATCAGCAATCCGAGGTCTGCGTTCGCTTCGCTCCGACAAGGTGGCTACACCCCCTTGCGCCGCTAAAGCGGCTATCCCCTGTGTACCCGCCGCAAAGAGAAATCCGCTCTGCGGTTTTCCCTTTTCATCGGGTTTTATAGAAGCACTGACACACGGACTGTCTGCGGATGGTCTTTCTTTATCTTATCAGCAAAGGATGTGAGAACATGGAAAAATCTTTGGAACAGTTGAAGCAGGAATATGAAAAAACCACTGTCCTGCTGGAACAGGAAAAACGGAAAATGCAGCGTTTGAAAAACCGGCAGGCGTATCTGGAAAGCGGTTCCCGGAAACAGAGGACGCACCGGCTGATTACCCGTGGGGCAGCTATTGAGAGCATTGCACCACAGACAAAGGAGCTATCCGAAGCGGAATTTTATTCCCTCATGGAAAGCATTTTGAATCTGCCGCAGGCGGAGCATTTCATCCGGTCTGCCACAGAGAACCACGCCCGTATTTCCGGGCAGGAGAAAGGCGGTGACTAAGGATAGCACTTTATCATTTTTCAATCGCACAGATCAAGCGCAGCGCCGGTCAGAGCGCCATTGCCAGCGCAGCCTATCGAGCCGGGGAGCGTCTTTACAGCAGCTACTATGGAGAAGTCAGCGACTACACCAAAAAGGGCGGCGTGATCGCTTCGGAAATCATGCTGCCGCCCCATGCGCCGGAAATATATCTTGACCGGGCGACCCTCTGGAATGCTGTGGAGAACTGCGAGAAACATCCAAAAGCACAGCTTGCCTATTCCTTTGATATTGCCATGCAGAATGAATTGACGCTGGAAGAAAACATGGAGCTGGCGAGGAAGTTCGTACAGGAGCAGTTTGTGACAAAAGGCATGATTGCCGACCTTGCTTTTCACAGCCCGGAGAAAGAGGACGGCGGCATCCCTAACCCGCATTTTCATGTGATGACAACCATGCGCCCTTTGAACCCGGATGGCACATGGGGACAAAAACAGCGTCGGGAATATCTTCTTGATGAAGATGGAAACCGAATCCGGGATAAAAACGGCGATTATATGTTTAACGCTGTCCATACAACAGACTGGCATGAGCCGGAAACGCTGGAACACTGGCGGGAGCAGTGGGCGGCTGCCGTTAATACAAAATTTGAGGAAAAAGGGCTGGATGTGCGTATCGACCACCGTTCCTATGTGCGGCAGGGGCTTGACCTGATACCTACTGTCCACGAGGGAGCTAATGTCCGGCAGATGGAAGCAAAGGGCATCCGCACCGAGAAAGGGGAACTGAACCGCTGGATTAAAGCCACCAACCGGCTCATGCAGGATGTGAGGAAGAAGATCAAAGCCCTGTTTGTCTGGATGGCAGAGGTAAAAGAAGAACTTTCCAAACCGCAGACACCGAGCCTTGCCGACCTGTTGATCGCTTATTACAACCAGCGCAACGCAGGGGCATGGAGCAATAAAGCCAGAACCGGAAACTTAAAGCAGTTTGCCGAAGCCGTCAATTATCTGACGGAAAACAAGCTGCTCACATTAGAGGATTTGCAGGAGCGTCTTTCCTCTGTCAACGAAGAATTTGAAGCGTTAAGCGACTCCATGAAAAAGAAATCTGCCCGGATAAAGGAATTGCAGGAATTGATACGGGAGGGCGAGAATTACCAGCGGCTAAAACCTGTTCATACGGAATTGAACAATATCAAGTTTAAGAAACAGAGGGAGAAATTTGAAACATCCCACGATGCGGAGTTACGGCTGTTTTATGCCGCCCGCCGTATTTTGAAAGAAAAACTGGACGGAAAACCCATTGCCCTGAAAGCATGGAAACAGGAATACGCACAGTTAAAAACAGAGTATGCCGAACTGTCTCCGCAGCACAAGCCACTCCGGGAGGAAGTCATACGGCTACGGCAGGTGCAGAACGCCGTAGATACCGCACTGCGCCGGAGGGAGCAGCCACAGGCAGTACAGAGAAAGAAACATGAGATGGAGCTATGATATAACCGGCAGCTTTACCGCTACCAGTATTTTTATGGAGGGAGCATTTGAATGTATTTGAAGCGGTGAAACAGTCTGTTACCACCCGGCAGGCTGCTTCATTCTATGGAATCCGGGTGGGGAGAAACGGCATGGTCTGCTGTCCATTCCACAATGACCGCACGCCCAGCATGAAAGTGGACAGCCGCTTTTACTGCTTCGGCTGCGGGGCTTCCGGGGATGTGATCGACTTTGCCGCTTTGCTGCATGGATTGGGGAAACGGGAAGCTGCGGTCAGGCTTGCGGAGGACTTCGGCGTTTCCTATGAGAAATCCGGCAATGCGCCGCCAGATAGGAAGCGTCACAACAGGTCACAGCCCCGACAAAAATCAGCGGAGCAGAGATTTCAGGAAACGGAACGGTATTGTTTCCGGGTGCTATGCGATTATCTGCGCCTGCTGGAGCATTGGAAAACAGCACACGCCCCACAGCCGCAGGATGCCATCTGGCATCCTCTTTTTGTGGAAGCGTTGCAGAGGATAAGCTACACAGAATACCTTTTGGATATTTTGTTATACGGAGAAATAGAAGAAAAAGCGGCATTGATCGCCGCACAGGGAAAGGAGGTGTTGCGGCTTGAACAGCGAATTTCAGAGCTTGCCGCCGGAAACGCAGGAAGCGGTCAAAAGGACGATGGACACAATGGAACCGGCGCAGACACCGGCAGAAATCCGGGAAACATTAGAGGGGACGCAGAAAGGCGGCGTGAAGAACAGCATCCGAAACTGCCTGACGGTGTTCCAGCGTGACCCTCTGTTTCGCGGGGCGCTGCGCCTGAACCTTTTGACGGAGCAGATTGACATTGTGAAGCCGCTGGGCTGGGAGCGCACCAGTACCACGCTGACCGACATGGACATGAACTACCTGCTTTTGTATCTGGAAGAAAATTACGGGCTTACCAGCGAGAAAAAGGTGCAGAGCGCCATCAAGATTGTTGCCAATGAAAACCGCTACCATCCAGTCAGGGATTACCTGAACAGCCTGCAATGGGACGGCACAGAGCGCATCCGTTACGCCCTGCATCACTTTCTGGGAGCCGATACGGACGAATACACCTATGAAGCCTTGAAACTGTTCCTGATGGGAGCCATCCGGCGGGTATTCAGACCGGGGAGCAAGTTTGAGGTCATGCTCTGTCTGGTTGGTGGTCAGGGAGCCGGGAAATCTACCTTTTTCCGGCTGCTGGCAGGCAGGGACGAATGGTTTTCAGACGATTTGAAAAAGCTGGACGATGAAAATGTGTACCGCAAGCTGCAAGGGCATTGGATTATCGAGATGTCGGAGATGATTGCCACAGCCAACGCCAAGAGTATTGAGGAAATCAAGTCATTCTTAAGCCGCCAGAAAGAAACCTACAAAGTGCCGTATGAGACACATCCGGCAGACCGGCTGCGGCAATGTGTATTTGGAGGGACGACCAACCGGCAGGACTTTTTGCCCCGTGACCGCACCGGCAACCGGCGCTTTCTCCCCGTGACGGTGTACCCGGAACGGGCGGAGGTTCACATACTGGACGATGAAGCGGCGGCGAGGGCGTATATCGAACAGATGTGGGCGGAAGCCATGACGGTTTATCGCAGTGGGAAGTATAAGCTGTCATTCAGCATGGAAATGAACCGATACCTGAACGCCCACCAGCAGGACTTTATGCAGGAAGACACACAGGCCGGCATGATCTACGCCTATTTGGAGGACTACACCGGCGACAGGGTATGTTCCAAGCAGCTTTATGAGGAAGCGCTGGGGAACTTAAATTCCCCGGCAGACTGGGAGACACGGGCAATCTGCGAGATTATGAATACCGGCATTGCGGGCGGCATCATACAGGGCTGGGTAGCCTACAAAAGCCCGAAGCGGTATAAGAAATACGGTTCTCAAAAAGGCTGGGAGCGTGTCAACCAAGCTCCGCCGGAGGGGGACGGTTTTCAGGAAATCACGGAAGAAGAAGCCCGGCAAATGGAACTTCCATTCTGAAAAGCCACCGGTTGACAGTTTGGTTGACGCTTTGGTTGACAGCCGGTTGACGGGGAAAAGCCTGATATTTGGGGCATTTCTCTCCTTTGTCAACCATGTCAACCAAGAAATCAAAGAAAAAGTAAAAAGTAATAATAGAGCGCCTATGGATTGTTTTCAAAGTCTTTTCTGCCGGTTGACACGGTTTGGTTGACACGGAGACAGTCTGCGGCTGTACACCTGTCTGACATTCCCTTGTCGGGCATATTTCATTTATGGAGGTAACTGCCTATGGCAAAAAGCAAAAACGAGAGCAATAACAAAAACAGCGGCACCCTGCTTACCGAAAAAGACGGCACCCAGTATTTTGTCATGGGGAAAGTCCGTATCAAGGTATCGGAGCATTTCGCACAGGATGGGAAGCCGCTTGACAGCCTGCTGGAAGATGTGATCCAGCACGCTGCCGCCGCTTCCTGAAAAAATACGGAATAACGACTGTCAATCAGCCCACGCTTATGATATACTTGTACCAGCGAGTATTGTATAAGCGTGGGTTGTTTCTTTTAGAAGGAGGATTTTTAACCGTGAAACAACCATACAATACAACGATTTATAACACTGCACTATATTTGAGATTGAGCCGTGACGATGAATTACAGGGGGAAAGCGGCAGTATCCAGACCCAGCGCATGATGCTTAGACAGTATGCCGCAGAGCATGGGCTGACCGTTGTAGACGAGTACATTGACGACGGATGGAGTGGGACAAATTTCGAGCGTCCAAGTTTCCAAAGGATGATTGATGACATCGAAGACGGGAAAATCAACTGCGTTGTCACAAAGGACTTATCCCGTCTGGGAAGAAACTATATCCTGACCGGTCAGTACACGGAAATCTATTTCCCCAGCAAGGGAGTACGCTACATTGCCATCAATGACAATGTGGACACCATCAACGGAGAAAGCGAGCTTGCACCGTTCTTAAACATCCTGAATGAAATGCACGCCCGACAGACCAGCAAAAAGGTCAAGGCTGCCATGCACACAAGATTTGCCAATGGCGCACACTATGGAGCCTATGCACCGCTGGGCTATGTAAAAGACCCGGACAAAAAAGGTCATCTTCTGATCGACCCGGAAACACGCTGGATTGTAGAGAAGATTTTTGACCTTGCTGTACACGGGCGTGGAGCCGCCAGCATTACACGGATTCTGGTGGAGGAAAAAGTACCTACCCCCGGCTGGCTGAACTATGAAAGATACGGGACTTTCGCCAATATCTACGCCGGTGCGCCCGCAGAAAAAGCCTATGCGTGGACGATAGCACAGGTCAAGAGCATTTTGAAAGAGGAAACCTACATCGGTCACAGCATTCACAACAAGCAGAGCAACATTTCATTCAAGAACAAGAAAAAGGTGCGGAAGCCGCAGGAAGAATGGTATCGTGTGGAAAATACCCACGAAGCCATCATTTCTGAAGAAGTGTTCCAAAAAGTTCAGGAGCTGATTGCAAGCAGACGCAGGAAACGCAGAAACGGTACGACACAGATTTTCGCAGGATTGATAAAATGTGCAGACTGCGGATGGTCTTTAGCCTATGGGGAAAACAAGCAGAATAAGAACCCATACGGGTACTACCATTGCAGCAAGAACGGGCAGGGATTACGCCAGTGTTCCATGCACTATATCCGCTATGATGTACTGTATGCCTATGTGCTTGCAAGACTGCAATACTGGTCTATGCTGGCACAGAAAGACGAGGACAATCTGCTGAAACGCCTGCTCAATGCCAGCGACAGGGAAAGAAACTCTGCGAAGAAAAAGCAGGCTGCGGAGCTGAAAAAGGCAGAGAAGCGTAAAGCCGAGGTTGACGGGCTGTTTGCTAAAATGTATGAGGACTGGTCTGCCGGACGCATAACCGAGTATAACTTCAATATGCTGTCCGAGAAGTACCAGAACGAGCAAAAGGAGCTTGAAACAAAAATAAGACAGCTTCACGAAACGATGGAAGCCGCCGTACAGACCGCAGCGGATGCTGAAAAGTGGATTGCCCTGATGAAACAGTATGTCAACCCTGTGGAGCTGACCGCCGAACTTCTGAACACTCTAATTGAAAAAATAACCGTCCACGAAGCTGTCAAGGGCGAGGACGGAAGCCGTGAGCAGGAAGTAGAAATCTACTACCGCTTCATCGGCAAAATCGACTGACCTTTCTTTTTTACCCAACAATATCTTTAATTAAGGGAGACGGGCGAAACCGTGCCCAACACCGAAACTCTGAAACTGCTGTCCCAGCTGTTTGATGTCTCCATCAACACCCTGTTGGGCAGCCCGCGCACCATGGTCTGCCAGTGCTGCGGCATGCCGCTGGATGATTCCACCTTGAGCAAAGGGCCGGATGGTGCCTTTAACGAGGATTATTGTAAGTGGTGCTATGCCGATGGCCAGTTCGCCTATCCCACCAAAGCTTCCCTGCTGGATTATCTGATGGCACATATGCCCAACCCGGATAACGCCCCCGCCGCCGTTTGCCGCGCCCAGTTTGATACTTACCTTTCCCGGCTGAAGCACTGGAAAGAGGAAGAGTAACCGCAATAAAAACAGACACAAAACAAAATCTCAGTTGTGCAGGTAGGATACCGCACGGCTGAGATTTTTGTTTTGCAATTTTCGTTTTGTTTCGGCGGCCCAGCTTTTTGAAAAAGGCTGACCCCCAAAAGCCCCGTGCAGGGGAAAGCTCAACAGACCTGCGCCTGTTCCCTTTCCCTTCACACGGGGCTTTTTATATTTGGTCTGATTAAAGTTTTTCGCCCAGCCTTTTTTCAAAAAAGGCTGGAAAATAACTCTAAAAAGAAAATTACTTCTTCTTCGGTACCAGCACGGTCTTGCCGCCCATGTACGGCTGCAGAACAGCCGGAATGGTCACGGTGCCGTCAGCCTGCAGGTGATTCTCCAGGAAAGCAATCAGCATGCGCGGCGGGGCAACGCAGGTGTTGTTCAGGGTATGGGCCAGCTGGGTCTTGCCATTCTCATCCTTGTAGCGGATGCGCAGACGGCGTGCCTGGGCATCGCCCAGGTTGGAGCAGCTGCAAACCTCAAAGTACTTCTGCTGACGCGGGCTCCAAGCCTCAATGTCGCAGCTCTTCACCTTAAGGTCAGCCAGGTCGCCGGAGCAGCACTCCAGCTGGCGAACGGGAATCTCCATAGAGCGGAACAGCTCAACAGAGTTGTGCCACAGCTTGTCGTACCAGCTCATGCTGTCCTCCGGCTTGCAGACGACGATCATTTCCTGCTTCTCGAACTGGTGGATGCGGTAAATGCCTCGCTCCTCAATGCCGTGGGCACCCTTCTCCTTGCGGAAGCAGGGGCTGTAGCTGGTCAGGGTCAGGGGCAGCTTGGCGCCGTCCAGGGTCTGGTCAATGAAACGGCCGATCATGGTGTGCTCAGAAGTGCCGATCAGGTACAGGTCCTCACCCTCGATCTTGTACATCATGGCATCCATTTCGGGGAAGGACATAACGCCCTTCACCACATCGCCGTGCATCATGAACGGGGGGATGACATAGGTGAAGCCCTTGTCGATCATAAAATCGCGGGCGTAAGCCAGAACAGCTTCGTGCAGGCGGGCAATGTCGCCCAGCAGATAGTAGAAGCCGTTGCCGGAAACGCGGCCTGCAGCATCCAGGTCAATGCCGTCAAAGCTTTCCATGATGTCAACATGGTACGGGATGGGATAATCCGGCACAACAGGATCGCCAAAGCGCTGTACTTCCACATTGCAGCTGTCGTCCGGGCCGATGGGCACACTGGGGTCGATCATCTGCGGGATGGTGTACATGATGTCGCGGATCTTGTCCTGCAGCTCGGCTTCCTTGGTTTCCAGCTCTTTCAGGCGGTCAGCCTGTGCGGTCACCTGCTTCTTGATTTCCTCGGCTTCGGCGGCCTTGCTGGGGTCCTTTTTAGCCTGGCCCATCAGCATGCCAATCTGCTTGGAAAGCTTGTTGCGGTTGGCGCGCAGGGTGTCACCCTCGCCAATGGCGGCGCGGTACTCAGCATCCAGATTGATGACCTCGTCTACCAGCGGCAGCTTGGCATCCTGAAACTTCTTTTTAATGTTCTCCTTGACCTCGTCGGGGTGCTCACGCACAAAACGAATATCCAACATGATTCAAAATCCTTTCCTCTATTTGTAATTTTGCAAATGCCTGAAATCTAAAGTGATAAAATGAAAGAGTTATGCCTCGTCCTCACCGGACGGATCAGCCGCCTCGGCGGCCTGCTCAGGGTCATACTGTCCCAGCAGCCCGGCGAACTGCTGCAGCTGCGCATCAGAATAAAATGCAATGTGCAGCACGCCCTTGCCGCCCTTGTAGTCCACATGCACTTCACTGCCGGTGGTCTCTTTCAGGGCACCCTCCACCTCCACGGCAAGCACCGGGCGGGTAAAGGCATCCTCTTCCTTGGCGGGCTTCGGCGGCTTGGACATTTTGCGGCACAAAGCTTCGGCCTGGCGCACGCTCATGTCCTTGGCAATGATTTGGTCCGCCGCGGCGGACATCTGCTCCGGTGAGTTAAGGCTTAACAGCGCTTTGGCATGGCCCGCACTGATGTCCCCTGTCCGCACCTGATCCCGCACATACTCCGGCAGGTTCAGCAGGCGCATGGCGTTGGTAATGGCGCTGCGGCTTTTGCCCAGCCGCTTGGCGGCTTCTTCCTGCGTTAAACCATAGCGCTCAATCAGCTTTTTGCAGCCCTCAGCCACTTCAATGGGGTCCAGATCCTCACGCTGTAAGTTCTCGATCAGGGCCAGCGCAGCGGCCTGTTCATCGGTAACTTCTTTGATCAAAACCGGAACTTCATCCAGCCCGGCCATGCGCGCGGCACGCCAGCGGCGCTCACCCGCAATGATCACATAGCCCGGCCCGGTCTTTTTGGCGCGCACCGCAATGGGCTGCAGCAGGCCGTTTTCGCCAATGCTCTCTGCCAGGGCCGCCATGGCGTCCTCGTCAAAGTTCTTGCGCGGCTGGTCGGGGTCCGGCTCAATCTCCCGCACAGGCAGGCGGGTCAGATCCGGGCTAGCATCTTCGGTCATGGGCAGGTCTTCAAACAGGCTGTCCAGCCCTTTGCCAAGGCCGCCCAATTTGCGTTTTGCCATTCACACACTTCCCTTTCCCAAACAGGAAAACCAGGGTCATTCCCGCTCGTTATTTTCCAAAAATTCACGCGCCATGGCCATATAGGCTTCGCTGCCCTTGCCGTTCGGCTCGTAAAAATTGATGGGCATACCAAAACTGGGCGCTTCCGAAAGGCGCACGGTGCGTGGCACAACGGTTTTGTAAACCTTGTTGCCATAGTACTTTTTGACCTGTGCAACCACCTGCATGGTCAGGTTGAACCGGCCGGAGTACATGGTGAACACCACGCCCTCAATGTCCAGGTAATGGTTGTATTTTTTGCGCACGATCTTTAAGGTATTCATCAGCTCCGAAAGCCCCTCCAGCGCATAATACTCGCACTGAATGGGGATCAGCACCGTATCGCAGGCGCAAAGACCGTTGACGGTCAGCAGATCCAGCGAGGGCGGGCAGTCAATGAACACATAATCGTACAAAGGAATCAGCGGTGCCAGGATGCTGCGCAGGCGGTTTTCGCGCCGGGGCAGCTCCACCAGCTCCACCACAGCACCGGCCAGCTGCGTGTTGGAAGCAATCAGGTCTGCGTTGAACTTAGTGTGAACGATGGCCTGCCGAACGTCATCATCGTTGATCAGGCAGGTGTAAATGTTGGATTGCTGGCCTTTTTTTGCAACGCCGTAACCCGAGGTGGTATTGCCCTGCGGGTCAAGGTCAACCACGAGAACCTTTTTGCCCAGCGCAGCCACGCAGGAAGAAAGGTTGACGCAGGTGGTCGTTTTGCCAACGCCGCCCTTTTGGTTTGCGATTGCAATTACTTTTGCCATTTTACCCTCCATGTATCGTTTGGAACCGCTAAGAACTTATTTATTATAACACAGCAGCCCCTTTTGTGGAAGTCCTAACCCCCAAAAACACAAAAAATCCCCCCGGGAATGTTCCACGTGGAACATTCCCGGGGGAAAATTACCGGGAACGATTCATTTTTGTGCGGTTTATGTGAATGGGATGGATAAAGGAAAAAATGGTTACCCTGTTTTTGTGGCGTTGCTTAAATAATAAGTGCGCCGTCATTCAAAGAGTATACATGATAGAGAAAATCCTCATTGCTGTCATCATAGCAGCAAATGATAAGATAGTTACCACTAAAGAAAATGTCATCAACTCTGTAGCCGTCCGATTCAGAGATATCAAATGTATCCAGTTCCGTTCCGTTTTCAACGCTGTAAATCCGGAAAGATTTGCCGGGAGAACAGATTGCAAGTACAGAACCGTTTTGTGCGACAACTTGTGGAGAATCCGGAATAAGGACAGGAGCGAATGTACTGCCATCGGCAAGATCCAACAGGGTGAAATAAGTTTTCCCATCGGCACCCTTTAGGGTAAGCAAAAATTTATTATCCAAAAGGTTTACAGATTCAAGAGCATCCATATAGTTTTGAGGAATGTCAATTTCATCTCCAGCCGCAGTAAAGTAAGTTTTCGTTGAATCGCGGAGCATCATATCAGGGTAAATGGTGCGGCAGAAGTAGCCAAGACCGGAAGAATCAGAACCTAAAAATGAAATTTTACTATTCGATACTTCATTTGCGAGAGTATCTTGCCAGGTGTTGATGGCGGTACAGTCAAGTGCGTCAGAAGGAAAGGCACTCCAAGGAAGAAGATAGGTGCTCTCACTTGCAGGATTAAAAGCTCTTCCTCCAACAATAAAGCAGGAAGAATTATAGGGGTCAAGACAAGAAAAGTAAGTACCATAGTTTTGTAGATAAGGAAACTCAGAAAAGGACATATAATTACTAGTGTAAGTATCATGTTCAAAAAAGTTGCAGGTGATACCGTTAATACCGTAGTTAAAGACCATCTTGAGAACACGATTCTCACCAAGATCATCATCAGGACCAAAAGATATTTTCCACATTAAACCGCCGGAGAAAGTCCATACGATGCCATCGTCATCAAAGTCCATGAAATCAGCAAGATTGTGGGAACTATCGGTGCAGTCATACAAAAACTGACCATCCTGGTCCAATACGCACATGGATGCTGATTTCCCGTCAAAACCCGTTTTGGCACGGATGGACAGAATGAGATGAGAATTGATCGGATACAGCCGTTCATACCCCAGAGATTCATCCGGCTGATAAATCACATTGCCGTTTTCATCAAGAATAACCCCGGCAAAACCGGCGGTGGAAAGCTCCATGGTTCGCCCGGTGTAGACGCATTCGCCGGAAACATTTTCGTCTGTTGCAGCAATCAGGTGCCCATCGGCCAAAGGATATAGCGCGGTGTACCCATCCATTAAAACGGTGTTGCCGCCGCCATCGATAATGCCGCAAATTTTGTTACCGGAAGTATCAAGCCCGTTGATAACGTGCTTTCCATCCTGCCATTCCCTGCTGAAACCGGTTACTTTGCTGAACAACTGGCTGGCGGGCTGCCCGGCTGGTTGTTGGGTGGGTTCTGGCGTGGGTGCTTCGGTCGGTGCCGCTGTGGGGGAAGTAGTTTTGGTTGAGACGGCAGAAGAAACCGCAGAGGAATCCGCCGATTTGCCGCAGCTGCACAACAGGGATGCAAAAATTACGGATGATAAAAGAATCGCAGTTGCTTTTTTCATGATTACCTCCTTTATAAAAGCTGAACGTCTTGATATCTGGATTATACCCCGTATATGGGGAATAGTCAAGAATCAATTCCATAATATAATAAAAGATAAAAGTGGATTGCACCAAGTAAAGGAAAATGTAGCCATGATATCTTACGCACCGCTGTGGCGGACAATGAAGCAGCGTGGTGTTTCAACATATGCCTTAATTTCGCAGTATGGGTTCAGCCGGGGCACATTAGACAGACTGAAACAGACACGAAATGTAACAACGAATACACTGGATGATTTGTGCCGGATATTGGATTGTGAAATTTGGGATGTAATCGAATATATACCAGATACCAAAAAAGACTGACTGTTCACATCGGAACAGCCAGTCTTTTTCTATTTTAACGCTTCTTGTATGGGAACCTCAAACCTCAGCTAAATCTATTTTGTCGGTAAGATTGATTGTGCATAAAAACAGTTTGTAGGGGACGATGCTTGCATCGTCCCGCATGGCGGGCTTTGTGTAATATTTCATTCTGCTATATGGTATGAGACGGCGGGCGCACAATGTGCGCCCCTACGGGTGGGATGCATGGTAAAATGTTGATTGCCTATTATAAAATGCACTGTAGAGAACGGTCTCGACCGTTCCGAGGCCTTGCGATATATGCCATTACTAAATTAGCCGCAAAGTTTCAATAAATGATGGCTCCCCTAGAGGGGAGCTGGACGCGGAGAGGCCTGAGGGGTGGTTCCACAGGTAGTGCCCCAAAATTCATGGTGCAAATCCCCCACCGGCGGCCAGAGGGCTCTGCGCCCGCAGGCGCGTTTCGGAGGCCAACCGGGGCAACGCCACGGCTCTTAGGCCGGAGATGGCCGCCCTACCGCGTAATTGTCCGCAAACGTCGAATGATATATACGCCCGTCCGCGGGACGTCGAGGACGCCGTCAACTACAAAAATCAGGGAAAAGGTTGGCACAAAATTTGCAGGCGAGGTAAGCCATAGTACCGGCGGGGTCAAGTGCCCCCACCCTACCTCCAATTCCTCATTTCTAATTCCTAATTTCGCATTCGCCCAAACTCCTCCCTCCTAACTCCTAACTAACTCATCCACTTCCCCAAGGCTGCTTCCTTCCCCGCTCGGCATCTCTGGCTCATGGCACGCCGGCAGCGTGTTGGGCACGGGCAGCGGTGCAGGGGTAGCGGTGGGGATGCGTACCGTGTATTCCAAAAATCCATCCGCTTGCTCACAGCTGGTCACGGCGGGAATGCCCCGCTGGGTCATCAGGTCAACCGCGTGCTGTAAGGTGTTTACAAACAGCCGCACATCCCCCACCATCGGCACCGTGCTGCGGCAGGGGCCGGGGGTGTCTTTGGGGGCAGCCAGCATGGCGTCCACCAGACGGTCGGCTTCCCGCACACTCAGCTTGTCCCGTGCGATCTTTTCCAGCGCGGCGGTGCGGCGGCTTTCCGGCAGGCGCAGTACAGCGCGGGCGTGGCGCTCGGTCAGACCGGCAGCGGTGCAGAGCTGCTGCTGGGCGGTGGTCAGGGTAAGTAAGCGCAGCTTGTTGGCCAGCGCGGGCTGGCTTAACCCCAGGCGGCGTGCAGCTTCGGCCTGGGTGCAGTTCCAAAGCCGGATCACCTCCCGGATGCCCCTTGCCGCATCAAAGGCATCCAGTTGGGCGCGCTGTAAATTTTCCAGCAGCCCCAGCGCAGCGGTTTCGCTGTCGTCAAAGTCCTGAATGATGGCCGGGATGCGTTCCAGCTTCGCCAGGCGGCAGGCCCGCAGCCGCCGCTCCCCTGCCACAAGCTGGTACTTGTGGTAGCCTGTCTTGCGCACGCTGATGGGCTGCAGTAGCCCGTTCTGTAAAATGCTGACAGCCAGCGCCGCAATCTCGGTTTCATCAAAGGCGGTGCGCGCCTGGAACGGCGATGGCTCGATCTGCTCCACCGGCAGTAAAACAATTTTGCCGGGTTTCTGATTGGCGGCTTTTTTATCCGGTTTGGACATATGGCTTCTCCCTCCCCCGCACAGGCAATAAAAAAGCCTGTGCTTGCCTTTTATCAAAAGCATAGCACAGGCCAAACCGGTTAGAAAGAAAATTCGTTCGCCGCAATTCGAGGTAAAACCCGGAGTTTTGTTAAATTAAAGAGGCTTTTTTGCAATTTTTCCGCCGTTGCGGGGGTAAGCTGTCGGCGTTTGCGAAATCTTTTTGCAAACTACCAGCCGCCGCTCGCTGCCGTCCGGCAGGGTGAACGCGCGGGTATCGCCGTAGGCACCGCCCAGCTTTTTCAGGGCGGCAGCGGAACCGCCCAACTCAGCATCCGCATCAGGGCCTTTCATTGCAATGAACACCCCGCCAACCCGCACAAGCGGCAGGCAGTATTCGCACAGCACCGGCAGGGCGGCTACCGCACGGGCGCTGGCGACATCAAACTGTTCACGCCAGATTTTGCGGGCGGCTTCCTCTGCGCGCTCCTTGGCGAACTCTACCCCCGTCAGGCCAAGTTCCCCGCACAGGTACTTCAAAAAGTCCACCCGCTTGCCGGTGGGCTCCATCAGGGTCAGCTGCAAATCCGGCTTGAAAATTTTTGCCACCACACCGGGGAACCCTGCCCCGGTGCCAACGTCCACCAGTTTGCCGGTTACTTCCGGCTGGGCGGCAAACAGCAGGCTGTCCGCAAAGTGGCGGTCCTCAATGCCCTCCGGGCTGGTGATGGCCGTCAGGTTCACCTTCTGGTTGTAATCCACCAGAATTTCCGCATAGCGGTCCAGCAGGTCCAGCTGGGCACCGCTCAGCACAATGTTCCACGTGGAACATTTTTGTGCAAGGCGTTCTTTATCGATCATATAAGCTCCTTTATAAAAATAATAAATAATAATGAATAAAGAACAATGTCGGTGCGCCGCCCGCTGCGGCGCAAATAAAATAGGTTGGCTGCGATGGAGCGACCATGATTTTTTCCGGAACAGCTGACTTAATTAAAATGTGATGCCGTGGGCATCACACAACAATTATTCATTATTCTCTATTCTTTTTTAATTTAAAATGAGTATCCCGCCCCTTATTCTGCCGCAGTCTTCCCTGCTTTCATCAGGGCAATGCTCAGCTGGGCCAGGTCGCTGGGGCTTACACCAGGAATGCGTCCGGCCTGTGCCAGCGTGCGGGGGCGAATCTTCGCCAGCTTTTCGCGGGCTTCCAGCGTCACGGTTTCCAGCGGGGCGTAATCAAAGTCATCGGGGATCACCACATTTTCGTGGCGCTGTACCTCGTGGATAGCGCGCTGCTCACGGGCAATATAACCGGCATAGCGGATCTCGGTTTCAATGCGCAAGGCCATGGCAGCACTCACATCCTGCCCGCGGCCAATCACCTTGGCCAGCAGCTCATAGTGTACGCCGGGCCGCTTGAGCAGCTCCGCCGCCGTGCCGCCGGATTCACCCAGCGTTTCCAGCACTTCCGGCGGGGCAACGGTGCGCAGCTCCGCCAGCGGTACTTTGGTGGTTTCCAGCCGGTGCAGCTCGGCCTTTTTCACTTCCATATCATGGGTGAACGCCGCCCAGCGGGTGTCGTCCACAAGGCCGTATTCCCGGCCAATGGGGGTTAGGCGCTCATCGGCGTTGTCCTGCCGCAGGCTCAGGCGGTACTCGCTGCGGCTGGTCATCATGCGGTAGGGGTCCATCACGCCCTTGGTTACTAGGTCGTCCACCAGCGTGCCAAGATAGGAAGTATGCCGTGCCAGCACCAGCTCGCTCTTGCCCAGAGCCTGGCGGGCGGCGTTCAGGCCGGCCAGCAGGCCCTGCGCGGCGGCTTCCTCATAGCCGGAAGTTCCGTTGAACTGCCCTGCCCCGTACATGCCGCCGATCACCTTGCTTTCCAGCGTGGGCAGCATGCTGGTGGGGTCCACACAGTCATACTCGATGGCATAAGCCGGGCGCATGATCTCCAGGTTCTCAAACCCCTTGATGGTGCGGTACATGGCATTCTGCACGGCTTCCGGCAGGGAGGAGCTCATCCCCTGCAGGTACATCTCCTCGGTGTCCTCGCCGCAGGGCTCCACAAACACCGGGTGGCGTTCCTTGCCCTTAAAGCGCACCACCTTATCTTCAATCGAAGGGCAGTATCGCGGGCCGACACCCTGAATGTCCCCGCCGTACAGCGGCGAGCGGCTCAGATTGTCCAGGATGACCTTGTGGGTCTCCGGGTTGGTGTAAGCAATGTAGCAGTCCACCTTGTTGTGCATCGGCTTGTGGGTCATAAAGCTGAACGGCTGCAGCAGCTCGTCCGGGTCGCCGGGCTGGCAGTCCAATTTGCTGAAGTCAATGCTGCGGCGGTGTACGCGGGCCGGGGTGCCGGTCTTGAAGCGGCGCAGCGGCACACCGTGGGCCGTCAGATCCTTGGTCAGCGCGGTGGCCGCATGGGTGCCGTCCGGGCCGCCGTCATAGTGGGCTTCGCCCACAAAAATGCGCCCGCCCAGCGCTGTGCCGGTGGCAATCACCACGCACTTGCAGCTGTAATAGCCGCCCAGCGCCGTTACCACCCCGCACACATGGCCGTTCTGCACATCCAGCCGCACGATCTCCGCCTGGTGAATCTCCAGGTTGGGGGTCAGTTCCAGCGCGTGCTTCATCCACATGTGGTAGCGCTTGCGGTCAGTCTGTACGCGCAGGCTGTGTACCGCGGGGCCTTTGCCGCGGTTCAGCATCCGGCTCTGCAAAAAGGTGGCATCCGCTGCAATGCCCATCAAACCGCCCAGCGCATCGATCTCCCGCACCAGATGCCCCTTGGCTGTGCCGCCAATGGACGGGTTGCAGGGCATGTTGCCGATAAAATCCAATGTCAACGTAAAGATCGCCGTCTTGGCGCCAAGCATGGCTGCCGCATGGGCGGCTTCAATTCCGGCGTGTCCGGCACCCACCACGACCACATCATAATTTCCCAAAAAATCCATAATCTCTATGCCTCAAATCAAAACTCTTTGATGGAAGAAATTTTCGTCACTTCATTGTATCACAGCCGCGCCCGGAACACAATAAAAGAGCGCCTGCCCCCGCAGAAAATAGCGGGTAAACAGGCGCTCTTGAAACGCAGAAGAACAGGTGGGTTATTTGCCCACACAGAAGGTAGAAAACACTTCGTCAATGGTAGCTTCGGTGGCGTCCTCACCGGTCAGGCGGGCAAGGGCACGCTGCGCATCGCTGATGCACACCCCGGCAGCATCCAGCCCAAAGCCGTCCTCCTGGCTGTTCAGGGCTTCGGCAAGGGCATCGCGGGCTTCCTTGGCGGCGCTCAGCTGGCGGGCGCTGCACAGCGCGGCAGCGTTGGGGTCCAGGTTGGCGGTGCCCAGCAGTTGGGCGACCGCCTGACACAAAGGCTGCAGGCTGGCGGCGTCCCGCGCGGTCAGCGGAATGATGGCCTTGAAGTAAGGCACTAACTGCTGCTGTGCGGCAGTGAATGCTTCCCCCTGCCCGGCCAGATCCTGCTTGTTCAGGATGGCCAGCGCAGGGCGGCCCTGGCAGCGGCGTGCAATTTCCAGGTCTTCCTCATTCAGCGGGGCGGCCAGGTCGAACACGGCCAGCACCAGCCCGGCTTCCTCCAGCTTTTTCCAGCTGCGGCGGATGCCCTCGGCTTCCACAGCATCGCCGTGTTCCCCCACATCCCGCACACCGGCGGTGTCAAACAGGTTCAGCCGGATGCCGGTATCCCCCAGCATCACGGCCTGCTCCAGCACATCGCGGGTGGTGCCCGCAATGGGGGTCACAATGGCGCGGTCAAACCCGGCCAGCAGGTTCAGCAGGGTGCTTTTGCCCACATTGGGGCGGCCCAGCAGCACACAGTCCACCCCGCGGCGCAAAACCGCCCCGGCCCCGTACCCGGCAATCAGCTGGTCCAGCGTGTTCTTCTGCTCGCTCAGTGTGGCGATCAGCTCTGCCTGCGATACCTCCGGCACATCCTCCTCCGGGTAGTCAATCCAGGCGGTCAGGTGGGCAGCCAGCGTTTGCAAAGCGGCCTGGATGCCCGCAATGCGCTGTGCCAGCGCGCCGTCCAAAGCGGACTTTGCCAGCGCTGCCCCCTGCCGCCCTTCGGCGGAGATGATCTCCATCACGGCTTCGGCCTGGGTCAGGCTCATGCGGCCGTTTTCCAGTGCGCGGCGGGTAAACTCGCCGGGGCCGGCGGGCGCAGCACCGGCCAGGTACAGCGCTTCCAGCAGGCCCTGGGCCATGGCGTTGCCGCCGTGGACTGAAAGCTCGATCACATCCTCACCAGTGTAGCTGTGTGGCGCGCGGAAAAACAGGGCGATGGTCTCATCCATCTCCTCACCCCGCAGATGGTAATGCCCCAGCATGGCGGTGTAGCCTTTGGCATCCGCAACCCGTTTTGCCGGGTTGCGCGGGGTGAAGATCTCCCCCACCACCGCATACGCTTCCGGTCCGGATACCCGAACGACCGCAATGCCGCCTGCCCCCGGTGGGGTGGCAAGGGCGCAAATAGTAGAACTCATATCAATACCTCGAACTTATCTGTTGTTGGCTTTATGCCGGCCTTGGCTGCGTCAGCAGCGGTAACTCTCCCGCGGGCCAAGGTAGGATTCCGGCAGGGTGGTGCCGTCCGGCCAAAGCACGATCTTTTCCAGAATGATGGCTGGGCTGACCGCATAAAAGCGCAGTGTGTTGACCCCCGCATGGCACAGGATGACGGCCTCGGTCAGCTTTACATTGGCAAAGCCCTCGGCGTACCACTGTTCGCTGCCAAAGAACGGTCGGTTCTCCTCGTGCACGGTGTTTACAACCTGCACCGCTCCGCCATTGACCGAATAACCGATATACTGCTTTGGCTCAAAGGTGACCGGTGTGGTGGCGGACATATGGAACTGTACGTGATAGTTTCCATCTTTTGCCGCAGCAAACGCATATTCCAGATAGGGGCGCTCTTCACTGTTTTCAAAGTTGGCGGTAGCCGGGAACACTTTCAGCGCGGTGCCCAGGCGGCCATACGGCTTGAGCAGCGCAAAACCGCCGCCGGGAACATCCCGCTTGGCAGTGTAGTGCTGTGCTTCCATGGCAATGCAACCGTTGGCTTCCACAAAAGTTCCTTTGGGGTAACTGACCGGCGTATTGTCCACTTCCACAATGATGTTGGCCGCACCGGTCCCCTCCTGGATATGCTCATTCACCACAGCGAACTGTCCAGCCGCTTTGCCGGTGATCTGGCTGCGGTCAATCGTCAGGGTCACGCGCTGATTTTCGGCCACGGTGCCGCCGGTGCAGCTGAACTGCATCCAGGGGCAGTCGGTCTCAATGTGCCAGCTGATGGGGCACTTGCTGCCGCAGGCAACGTCAAACGCAACCTGGCTGACATCCGGCCGCAAAAAGTCCTGCCATACCTGCGGCTTGCGGCCATTCCACCAAAAGCCGGTGGCATACTCGGTATCTTCCACGCGGGATACGATCATCCGCGGCCGGTTGGCCGGGGTGATGTACATCCGGATGGGCAGCTTGTTGTCCTCGTCGTTCCAGTACACAAAGCCGATGTGCTCCGATAACCCGAACCCGTAATACTTGCCGCCGTCCACGGTGTGGTATTCGTTCACCAGCGCTTCGTCTGCTTCAATGCAGGCCTGCACTTCATCGGCCAGCCGGTTGGCGGCAACGCGGTTCTGTTTGGCGTACAGATGGTTGCGCCCGGTCAGGATCCACATCTTCATCAAATTGGCCGTGCCGCACGCCGGGAAGTAGATCAGCGAGATAAAAGCGCTCAGGTCCTCCTGCGGGCAGGCGGTTTTCAGCGCATCACATTCGGTAAGGATATGCTCAGAAATTTGCAGCACTTCCTCCGCCTCGCCGTAATGGGTCGGGTGGTAGGTGTTCTCCCCCATCTTCTCGTGCTTTCTGCGGGCCAGCAGGCGGGTGTAGTCGGTGATGATGCCCTCAATGCGGGGCAGGTCCGCCGGTGCAAAAGCCGCGCCAAAGTTGCGGCGCACCCACTGTGCGGTGTACTGGGTGGTAATGGCAGCATCCTGCCCGCCCCAGGCGTCAATATCATAAGCCAGGTCCAGGAAGTAGGAAAGCCCGAACTCCTGCGTGCCAATATCACCGATGTTCGTTACCCAGATCTCCCGCACGCCGTATTCGTAAGCGGCGGTCATCTCCTCCCACACTTTGGGCAGGTAGGTGGCACCCACCCATTCAAATGAGTGGGGCCCGCCGTGCATGTCCATGTGGTAGTACATGCCGTACCCGCCGGGGTGGCTGCGCATTTCCGGGCTTGGCAGCGTGCGGGTGGAGCCGTGGTTGTTGTCGCTCAGCATCAGGGTCACGCCGTCCAGTTCCGGATCACCGATTAGGCCTGGCGTTTCCTTGCTGCCGTAAAAGAACTCTTCGGTTTCTGAGAAGAAAACGATCTGCCGCGGCACCTGCCTGACATCCGGGTTAATAATCTCCCGGATCAGCTGGTTCTGGGTTTTCAGCACATTGCGGATCAGTTGAATGTTCTCTTCCAGCGTGGCGTGCTGCATAATGGCAGTGTCATTTTCGCCGCGCATGCCAAGAGTGATGACGTTCTCAAAATCTTTGTTGCGGGTCAGGCCGTCGCGCCAAAAGCGGGTAATGCCTTCTGGGTTGGCAATGTAATCCCAGGCATCGCCGTAAATGGAATCCCTGCCCCGCACCATGCTGTATTCCTGCCCGCTGCGCATACAGGGTTCGTGGTGGGAGGTGCTCATCACCACACCCAGTTCGTCCGCCAGTACGGCGCTTTCCAGCCCAGGGCCGTCCAGGCTGAAATTGGAATTCCACATGGCAGGCCACAGGTAGTTGCCTTTCATGCGCAGCAGCAGCTCAAATACCGGCGCATAGCAGGCGGCGTTCATGCTGCCAAAATGGGTCTTGGCCCAGTTGCCAAAGGCGGGCCATTCATCGTTGATAAAAAAGCCGCGGTACTTGACGGACGGCACCCTGGATACCATGTTCACCCGATCATCCAATACCACAGTGTCCTGGTGCCGCGGCAGGACATGGTTCCAGTTGACCAGCGGGGAAACGCCGATCAGCTCCGAAAGATGGAACAGCCCGTAAATGGTGCCGCGCTTGTCGCTCCCCGCAATCACCAGCGCGGCGCCAATGCCCGCCAGGGGGGTCTCAATGACCTGGAAGCTGTAGCATTCCCATTTGCCCCGGATGGCATTCAGGTCAAGTTTGCCCGCGGCTTCCAGCGCATCCAGCATGGGGCTGTGCCCGATGGTACCGTACAGCACGGCACAGCCACTCCCCTGCCCGGCGGTAATTCCGGCGGGCAGAATGCCTGTCACCAGTTCAATATCCTGCTTTACCATTCCGGCAACTCGTTTTACACCGGGCAGGGCCTGCGCTTCCTCATAAAAAGCAAGCCCTTTGCCGATCGTGATCTGCGGCATAGTTGGTTTCCCTCCTGCTTTTATCAAAGGCAATACCGCATAATTCTAAGTGCCGATACGGCGAGCGAGGTGCGGCAGCTGCTAAGCCAAAAGCGCAGATAAT
>NZ_PSQF01000060.1:0-17244 GCF_003324125.1 Subdoligranulum sp. APC924/74
TTATCTGCGCTTTTGGCTTAGCATCTGCCGCACCTCGCTCGCCGTATCGGCACTTAGAATTATGCGGTATTGCCTTAGGAGTTGAAAGTGCGGCTTACGCCGCAAATTTTGAAAAAGGTGAAAGACTTAATATCCAAAATTGCGCGCGGCAGCGCACACCAATAACTCCTAACTTCCAGCTCCTCCCTCCTAACTCAAATTACAGGTTCTTAACTGCCGCGATCACGCGTTCGCAGTCTTGTTCGGTCAGGTTGGTGGAGCAGGGCAGGTTGACGATGTACTTGCGGTAGTCCTGGGCTTTTTCCAGGGCGTACGCTTCGTTTTTGGGGTAGTCGGCCTGCTCGTTGATCAGGGCCCATACCGGGCGGGTCTGGATGCCCTGCTCCTGCAGTTTGGCAATCACGGTATCGCGGTCAAGGCCGGAATCTTTCAGGTACAGGCTGTAGAACCAATGGTTGGAGCGCACGCCGTCAGATTCCTCTTTGAACGGCAGAATACGAAGGCCGTGTACGCCGTCCAGAGCAGCTTTGTACTGGTCGTAGCGGGCTTTCTTGGTCTCCACAAAGCCCTCCAGCCTTTCCAGCTGGGCAAGGCCCAGGCAGGCCTGCACGTTGGTCATGCGGTAGTTGTAGCCGACTTCATCATGCAGAAATTGCAGCATATCGGCCTTGGCCTGGGTGGAAAGGTGCTTGGCGTGCTCGGCCCAATCGGCGTGGTTGGAAACCACAAAACCGCCTGCGCCGGTGGTCATGATCTTGTTGCCGTTAAAGCTGTAGCAGCCGATATCGCCCATGGTGCCGGCGGCCTTGCCAGCCAGCGGGCCTGCGGTGTAGCGGGTGCCAAGCGCTTCGGTGGCGTCCTCAATCAAAATCAGCTTGTAGCGACGGGCAATGTCCAGCAGGCGGGGCATATCGGCCATATTGCCAAACACATGTACCACGCCCAGCGCGCGCACGCGGGCACCGGTTTTGTTATTGTACAGCCCGTCCTCTTTCAGGGTGCAGTGGTTGGCACAAAAATCCTCCACGGCGTCCGGGTCAATGCAAAGGGTATCGTTGCAGCCGATGAAGATCGGTTCCGCGCCCACATAGCGGGTCAGCGGGTTGACAGCGGCAATAAAGGTCAGGGTGGGCACAATCACCTCATCCCCGCGGCGGATGCCCGCCGCCATTGCGGCCAGGTGCAGCGAGGATGTGCCGCTGTTGGCGGCAACAGCGCGCGGCATGCCTACATAGGCAGCCAGTGCTTCCTCAAATTCGCTAACTTTGGCACCGCTGGTGGAAACCCAGCCGGAAGTAATAGCCTCGGCAGCGTAAGCTGCTTCTTTTTCGCCGAAGTTCGGCACGGAAAGTGAGATAAAACCAGACATTTGCAAGATCCCCCAATCAAATTTATAGATGGGTGTGCCCGGCAGAAGAATGGCCAAAGGGCACACGAGGTAAAAACAAAATATATTCTTTTACATTATACGCTATTCTATCTCTTACGGCAAGAAAAACTTGCTGCGGCCAGGGAGCGGTGCTATAATAAACCATATTTCGCGCAATCAACCAGATCAGTAGGAAAAGGGGAAGGAATATGACCAAAAAAGAGGAGTGGCTGGCCGGGACCCGCAGCGCGGTGCCCATTATGCTGGGGTATGTGCCGGTGGGCATTGCCTATGGCGTAATGGCGCGCCAGGCGGGCCTGAACACCTGGCAGACGGTGCTGATGTCCTTGACCGTATACGGCGGTGCCAGCGAGATGATGGCTGCTGGTATGGTGGCGCAGGGCGCTGCTGTGCTGACCATTGTGCTGACAACATTTATCCTGAACCTGCGGCATATCATCATGAGCACCTGCGTGTTCAACCAGATGCAGGGCGGCAGGTTGCCGGTGCGTATGCTGGCCGCTTTTGGCGTTACGGACGAAACCTTTGCCGTGTACACCACCACGGCCAACGCCCCGCGCACGCCGCGGTACTTTTTCTCCATGGCGCTCTGCTCCTATCTTTCCTGGGCGCTGGGCAGCTGGCTGGGGGCCATTGCAACCGGGCTGCTGCCGCCGCTGATCACCGCGGCACTGGGCATTTCGCTGTATGCTATGTTCATTGGCCTGCTGATGCCCGGCCTGCACGGCAACGGCCGCCTGGCCGCGCTGGTTGTGCTGACGGCGCTCTGCAACACTGTGCTGTGCAACGTGGTGCAGCTGGATTCCGGCTGGTCAATGATCCTTTCCACGCTGGGATGCGCGGCGCTGGGGTCATTTTTTGTAACGCCCAATGCGGCAGGGGAGGAGAACAGCCATGCAGAACCGTGATATCTACCTGATGATTTTGGGTATGACTCTGGTGACCTACCTGCCCCGTGTGCTGCCCGCCTTTTTGATGGGCCGCATCAGGCTGAACGCGCGGGTCGAACACTTTTTGCAGCTGATCCCCTATACCGCCATGACGGCGCTGGTGTTTCCCGGTGTGTTTAGCGTGGATGCCAACCCGGTGCTGGGGGTTGTGGGGGCTGCCGTGGCAGGTGGTCTGGCATGGAAAAAGTGTCCCATCATTGTGTGCGTGCTGGCCGCCGTTGCGGTGGAAGCCGTGATGCTGCTGGTGCAGGGCAGCGGGATGCTTTGGAGTGTGGTTGTGGTCGCGGGATGAGGGGAAAAAATAAGGCAGTCGGCCCGGTGCAGGGCGACCAGTTATTGCACACAATTTCTCCCAAGTAATAAATAATAATGAATAAAGAATAATGTCGGTGCACCGCCCGCGGCGGCGCAAATAAAACAGATCCGTTGCTCTGGCCGGAATGCTTTTTGCCGGAGCAGCTGGCCTGGGGTGTATCTGAAACGTCGAAAATATCGTCTATTTCCACAAACGCAGCGGGATTTTGCGTTAAAAAGCCTTGGAATATACAAAGGATTCCGGCGGCTCTTTGCCTTACATCCTGCTTGTGTTTGCGAAATATCCGTCATTTTCTTTGTTTTCAGATACACCTTAGGCAATACCGCATAATTCTAAGTGCCGATACGGCGAGCGAGGTGCGGCAGGTGCCAAGCCAAAAGCGCAGATAATACTGGATGTCTTATCGAGCATTTTGGCAACGCAGCTGCCGGAGCGGTGCTTAAGCCGCAAGGCGGGAATTGTGCGGTGTTGCCCTTAGTTAAAAGGTGACGCCGCGGGCGTCACACAACCATTATTCATTATTCTTTTTTAATTAAAAATAAACCCGGCCCGGTGCAAGACGCGCACGGGGCCGGGTTGTGTTTGTGAGCTGATAATAAAATGAAATTCAATTTTTCGGTTTGGCGGCGGCGCGCAGGGCGTTTACTTCTTCTGCGGTCAGCTCCCGCCACTGGCCGGGAACAAGGGCAGCATCCAGCGCAACGGGGCCGATGACTTCCCGGTGCAGGGCGTTCACCCCGGCGTCAAACACGCCGAACATCCGCTTGATCTGGTGGTAGACCCCCTGGTGCAGCGTGACCCGCACCACACAGGGGTCAGCTCCGGCGGGTGCTACCTCGGCAGGGGCCAGCGTCTGGCCGTCTGCCAATGTGACCCCGGCGGCAAAGCCGACCCGCATCGCGTTGGTCAGCGGGGTATCCAGCGTAACAAGGTACTGCTTGGGCACATGGCGGCCCGGCGCAAGGATGTCATGCGCCAGCGTGCCGTCATCCGTCAGCAGCACAAAGCCAGTGCTGGTTTTGTCCAGCCGCCCGGCGGGGAATAGCTGTCGGCGGGGGAACGCATCTTTTACCAGATCCACCACGGTGGTATCGCGTTTGTCCTGCGCGGCGCTCACAACGCCCTCCGGTTTGTTCAGCATCAGGTAAACGTATTTCTGGTAAGCCCCGGCCAACGGTCTGCCGTCTACGGCAACCTCGGCAGTGGCTTCCTCAATCTGAGTATCAGCCTTTTTGGTCAGCACGCCGTTCACCGTCACGCGGCCCTTGGCGGCCAGCTTGCGGCTTTCCCCGCGGGGGATACCCAGCCGCTCGGACAGGTATTTATCCAGCCGCATCATCAGGCGTTCTCCGCGGTGATGGCGGCGGTTTTGCCGCGGGTTACTTTAACAAGGTCTGCCGGGGTGCATTCGATCTGGGTGCCGATCCGCCCGCCGGAAACCAGGATGGTGGGCTGGGCCAGGCAGCTTTCGTCAAACACGGTGGCAAACTGCTTTTTCATGCCAACGGGACTGCACCCGCCGCGGATGTAGCCGGTTACCTTGTTGATGTCTGCCACATGAATCATGGCAACGCTTTTCACGCCCACGCTCTTGGCGGCTTTCTTCAGATCCAGTTCCGCCAGAACAGGCACAACAAACACGTAATAGTTGCGGTCTGCCCCCTGGGTGACAAGGGTCTTAAACACCTTGGCAGGGTCCTGGCCGGTAAGCTGCGCCACATGGGCACCGTCCACAGCCTGGCCTTCCTCGTGGGGATATTCGTGCGATGTATAATTCACCTTGGCACGCTCCAGCATGCGCATGGCGTTGGTTTTTACTTCTTTACCCATGGTAAAAATACCTCTTTCTCTGTATGTGCCGGAAAATACGGTGCTCCGATTATTTTACGCAACACGTTGCAAATACAGCCTTATTATACGCCGCGGGCAAAATAATGTCAAAACAGGGGTTGACTTTAACACTTTAACGTGCTAAACTGTACAGCGTTAAAGGATAAAAGAATTACCGTAAAGCGGATAAGAAATAGAGGAGAATATGTCATGATCATCGTATTAAAACAGCATGCCCCGGATGAAAAGGTCAAAGCTTTCTGCAACGAACTGCAGACGATGGGGTACCAGATCAACGATTCTATGGGCAGCGATACCCACATTCTGGGCCTGATTGGTGATACCAAGGCGCTGAGCGAAAGCTGGGTGCTGGCAAACCCGGTGGTGGAAACCTGCCGCCGTGTTTCGGAGCCTTACAAAAAGGCAAACCGCAAGTTCCACCCGGACGATACCGTGGTGGAAGTGGGTGATAAGAAAATCAAGGTTGGCGGCGGCCATTTTGCCGTGATGGCGGGTCCCTGCAGCGTGGAAAGCAAGGAGCAGATCACCTTTGTGGCGCAGCGTGTGCAGGCCGCGGGGGCCAGCATCCTGCGCGGCGGCGCATTCAAGCCGCGCACCAGCCCCTACAGCTTCCAGGGGCTGCGTGCCGAGGGCCTGGAACTGCTGGCCCATGCCCGCAGCCAGACCGGCCAGCCCATTGTGACCGAACTGATGAACAGCGAGCATATCCCCCTGTTTGAGGAAACCGGCGTGGATATGATCCAGATCGGCGCGCGCAACATGCAGAACTTTGAACTGCTCAAGGCTGTTGGCCGCACCAACATCCCCGTTCTACTCAAGCGTGGCCTTTCCGCCACGCTGGAAGAGCTGGTGATGAGCGCCGAGTATATTATGGCAGAGGGCAACCCCAATGTTGTGCTGTGCGAGCGCGGCATCCGCACCTTTGAAACCAGCATGCGCAACACGCTGGATATTTCCGCCGTGCCCATGCTGAAAAAGATGACCCATCTGCCGGTTGTGATTGACCCCAGCCACGCCGCGGGCATCGCCTTTATGGTGCCCAGCCTGGCCAAAGCTGCGGTGGCAGTCGGTGCAGACGGCTTGATGATCGAGGTGCACAACGACCCCGCCCGAGCCAAGAGCGATGGAGCCCAGAGCCTGACCCCGGACCAGTTCGATGACCTGATGGCCACCATCCGCCCGGAGCTGGAGTTCTTTGGGAAGACGTTGAATTGAGAAAAGAAATCCGGTATATAAAGGCAATACCGCACAATTCCCACCTGACGGCTTAAGCACCGCTCCGGCGGCTGCGGCGCGGCATCTGCGTTGCCAAAATGCTCGATAAGACATCCAGTATTATCTGCGCTTTTGGCCTAGCAGCTGCCGCACCTCGCTCGCCGTATCGGCACTTAGAATTATGCGGTATTGCCTAAAGATATAGCGAAAGCCCGCAGAGCATTTTTTATGGTGCTCGGCGGGCTTTTGGTTTCGTTGGCAGAAAATAAAAAAGCAGAGATAGGAGACAATGAAACCAGTTTATCTCATATTGGCGAAGCTGATATTGGCGAAGCTGATCATCAAACAGATCACGACCCAGACCAGCGCAATAATCAGGCCGGCAATCTGGGAGCCCTTGCGCCTGCCGGAATTGCTGTTCTGGTAAGTTGGCTTGGTAGGCCGCTGGGACGGCTGGGGGCGCGGTGCGCTTTCGGCCCGGTGGCGGGCGTAATCCGCCGCCAGCGAGACCGGACGGGCTTTCTGCCCCGGCTCAACGTGGGAGGGGCAGTTGGGATCCTCGGTATGGTGCAGAGTATAGCGGTCCTCAGGGGGAAAAATCATTCCGCAGTCGTCACAGCGCTGGTTGGTCAGATGGCCGCCGCAGATGGAGCAACGCATAAAACAGCCCTCCTGTTCAGTTCTGGTATCACACAAAAAACGACAATAGCTTTGTCTTTATTATACAATCCCGGCAAAGCAAAAGGCAAGGGTCTGCGCAGCGTTTTGCGACAGTTTATGCGGTTTTGCTGCGCTAAGCATGCTTAACGGCGCTCGGCGGCCTTTTTGGCGTGCAGACTTTCAGACATGATGACCATGACCACCAGCCCAACGGCTAGGTACCAGGGGTACAGCTTGGGGGTAACGTTCTGTGCCAGCAGGCCGAACAGCGGCGGGGCCAGGCAGGAGCCCACATAGGCAAAGGCCATCTGTAACCCCGTCATCGACATGCTCAGCTCCCGGCCAAAATTGACCGGCGTTTCGTGGATGATGCAGGGGTAAACAGGGGCGCAGCCCAAGCCGATCAAAATCAGGCCCACAAACAGCACGTTGTTTCCGGCAGGCAGCAGAACCAGCAGAATGCCCAGGGCAATTAACACCTGCCCCAGCCGGATCATGTTGCGGTCGCTCATCTTCATCGTCAAAAAGCCGGAAACAAACCGCCCGGCGGTAATGCCCAAATAGAACAGGCTGGCCCAGCTGGCAGCGGTCTGGGCATCCAAACCGCGCACCAGGGTGCAGTAGCTGGAGGCCCACATCCCGGCGGTGGATTCCAGTGCGCAGTAACACAAAAAGCAGACCAGAACTTCCGGCACACCGGTGATTTTCAGCAGCTCCGGAAAGCTGCGGTGCTGCGGGGTGAACGGCGCGCCACCCATAGCGTCCTGCGGCAGCTTCCACAGCGGCAGGCTGAACAGCAGCACCACTGTCAGCACCACCTGCAAAATGCCAATGATGCGGTAGCCGCCCTGCCAGCCGGAACCGGCCAGTGCCTGCCCCATAATAACGGGGCCAAGGCTGGCACCCACACCCCACATGCAGTGCAGCCAGCTCATATGGCGGCTTTTGTAGTGCAGGGCAACATAGTTGTTTAAGGCTGCATCCACGCTGCCCGCGCCCAGCCCATAGGGGATAGCCCACAGGCAGAGCTGCCAGAACGCATGGCAGAAGGAAAACCCGAACAGCGCCGCTGCCGTGGTGGCAGCGCTGATGGCGGTGACCCGCCCTGTGCCAAGGCGCTCGTTCAGGCGGTCGCTCGCCAGGGCGGAAAGGATGGTGCAGGCGGAAATGATCATCGAAACGCCGCCCGCCCAGGAAACCTGCGCCCCCAGCTGCGGGTACATGGTGGGCCATGCCGCGCCCAGCAGGGCGTCCGGCAGACCAAGGCTGATAAACGCCAGATAAATGATTGGCAAAAGCAAAGATGCCATGGATTGATACTCCTTTTGAAAATAATCAGAGATGATTTTGACAGCATTATACCATGAAAAAGTCAAGAAATGCCATTTACAAAAAGAATTTGTTCAAAAAACGTTCAAAACTTTATGATATCTTTATTTTATATACTGCATTCTTGCATCCAGAATACAGGGCAAAGGGAGCATTTCATCTTGCATCATTTGCCGAAAAGCGGTACAATAATATGAATTTCGCCTTGTTCCAAAAAGGCGTAGCCCCGCGTGCAGAATGCCGCTTTCAGAGTTCAAAAACGGAGAACGTTTTCATACCCCTAGGAGGTCAACCCCATGAGAGTTGGTTTGGACATCGGTTCAACTACCATTAAATGTGTCGTGCTGAACGATGCAGAGCAGATCGTATATTCCACCTATGAGCGCCACTACAGCCATATCCTGGAAAAAGGCAAGGAGTTGCTGCACCGCGCCGCGCAGAACTATCTGCCGGATGGCAGAGCAAAGCTGGCAATCTCCGGTTCCGCCGGTATGGGCCTTGCCGACAGCTGCAAGGTGCCCTTTGTGCAGGAAGTGTTTGCCACCCGCGTGGCCGCCAACAAGCTGGCGCCGGGTACCGACTGCATCATTGAGCTGGGCGGCGAGGATGCCAAGATCTTGTTCCTGACCAACGGTACCGAAGTGCGCATGAACGGCAGCTGCGCAGGCGGCACCGGCGCATTTATTGACCAGATGGCCACCCTGCTGAAGATGAGCGCAGATGAGATGGATAAGGCGGCGCAGAAATCCACCCGTACTTACACCATTGCATCCCGCTGCGGTGTGTTTGCCAAAAGCGACATCCAGCCTCTGATCAACCAGGGCGCACAGGCGGGGGATATTGCGGCTTCCATTTATCAGGCTGTGGTCAACCAGACCATTGCCGGCCTGGCACAGGGCCGCCCCATCAAGGGCAATATTTTGTACCTGGGCGGGCCGCTGACTTTCTCCACCGTGCTGCGCAAAAGCTTTGACGAAACCCTGCATGTGACCGGTACCTGCCCGGAAAACAGCCTGCTGTACGTGGCGCTGGGAGCTGCGTTCTATGCAGACCAGGAGTTTGATCTGAATGAGGTTGCCAGCCGCCTGGATGAATACAGCGCCACCGCAACTTACATCAGCCTGCCGCCCCTGTTCAAGGATAAGCAGGAATATGAGGACTTCCATGCCCGCCACCTGAAAGCCTCGGTGCCTTGTGTGCCTTTTGGCGCGGACTGCGGCCCGGTACATATCGGTATTGACTCCGGTTCCACCACCATCAAGCTGGTGGTGATCGACCAGAATGATAATATCCTGTTCACCAGCTACCAGCCCAACCTGGGCAACCCGCTGCCCCTGGTGCGGGAAACGCTGCTGAAACTGTACCAGCGGCACCCCGGTTTGCAGATCGCCAGCGTGACCACCACCGGTTACGGCGAAGAGCTGGTCAAGAATGCGTTCCATTGTGACCGCGGCCTGGTAGAAACTGTGGCCCACTTTACTGCCGCCAAGCACTTTATGCCCAACGTTGATTTCATCATTGATATCGGTGGCCAGGATATGAAGTGCTTTAAGATCGAGGACGGGGCCATCAGCAATATCTTCCTGAACGAAGCCTGTTCCTCTGGCTGCGGCAGCTTTTTGCAGACCTTTGCCCAGGCACTGGGCTATGATGTCAAGGAGTTTGCCGCCCTTGGCCTGTTTGCCGATAAGCCCGTTGACCTTGGCAGCCGCTGCACGGTGTTCATGAACTCCAGTGTCAAGCAGGCCCAGAAGGACGGCGCTTCCATTGAAAACATCAGCGCTGGCCTGTCCATCTCGGTGGTCAAGAACGCACTGTATAAGGTGATCCGTGCTTCCAGCCCGGAAGAACTGGGCCGCAACATTGTGGTGCAGGGCGGTACATTCTATAATGAAGCGGTTCTGCGCGCCTTTGAAAAAGAGATGGGCGTCAATGTTATCCGCCCGGACATTGCGGGCCTGATGGGCGCTTACGGCGCTGCGCTGTACGGCAAAGCCCGCGCCGCAGCGGGCCAGATGAGCACCGTGCTGACCCAGGACGAGCTGGAACACTTTGAACAGAAGGTCAGCACCGTCCAGTGCGGCGGCTGCGGCAACCACTGCCAGCTGACCATCAATGTGTTTGCCGATGGCAAGCGCTATATTTCCGGCAACCGCTGCGATAAGCCGGTGACCGGCAAGGCAACCAGCGATGATCTGGATCTGTACGCCTACAAGCTCAAGCTGCTGCTGGATTATAAGCCGGAAAACGAGGGCAATTCCCGCGGGGTCATCGGCATTCCGCTCTGCCTGAACATGTACGAGCTGCTGCCGTTCTGGCACACCTTCTTTACCAAGCTGGGCTTTACCGTCAAGGTCAGCCCGGTTTCCAGCCGCAAGCTGTACCAGGAAGGCCAGGCCACCATCCCCAGCGATACCGCCTGCTTCCCTGCAAAGCTCAGCCACGGCCATATTGCCGAACTGTGCAAGATGGGCGTGGACGCTGTGTTCTACCCCTGCATGAGCTACAATGTGGACGAACACCTGGGCGATAACCATTATAACTGCCCCGTGGTTGCTTATTATCCCGAAGTTCTGGTCGGCAACTGCCCGGAACTGGAAAATACCAAGTTCATTTATGATTACATCAACCTGGCCCGCCGCAAGGACTTTACCAAGCGTTTCCCGGCCATTCTGGACCAGTATTTCCCCGGCATCCCTGTTAAGGAAGTACATGCCGCCATTGATGCCGCGTATGATGAGTACGAGCACCACATGACCCAGGTGCGCGCCAAGGGAGCTGAGATCATTGCCCGCGCCCGCGCGGAGCACCGCCACATTATTGTGCTGGCCGGCCGCCCCTACCATGTGGATCCGGAGGTCAACCATGGCATTGATAAGCTGATCATCCGCCAGGGCGCTGCCGTGGTAACAGAAGATTCCGTCAGCTGCTATGAAGAAAAGTTTGATACCGCCGTGCTAAACCAGTGGACCTACCACAGCCGCCTGTATGCGGCCGCCAAGTACTGCACCACCCAGCCGGATATGGACCTGGTGCAGCTGGTATCCTTCGGCTGCGGCCTGGATGCCATTACCACCGACGAGACCCGCGAAATTTTGCAGGAAGGCGGCAAGCTGTACACCCAGCTGAAAATTGACGAGATCACCAACCTTGGCGCCGTCAACATCCGCCTGCGCAGCCTGTTTGCCGCACTGGAAGAACGGAAAGAAGACCAATGATGAGTTAGGAGGTAGGAGTGAGGAGTTAAA
The DNA here is from genome assembly GCF_003324125.1 of Subdoligranulum sp. APC924/74. Classification (NCBI taxonomy): domain Bacteria; kingdom Bacillati; phylum Bacillota; class Clostridia; order Eubacteriales; family Oscillospiraceae; genus Subdoligranulum; species Subdoligranulum sp. APC924/74. The sequence goes on from NZ_PSQF01000060.1 coordinate 10,960, forward strand.
GCACGCCGCAAAGCCTGCGGCAAAATTTGATAGAGTAAGCAGGGAAAAGCGCTTGAAAAGAGCGGCTGCCAAAAGCACTTAAGCGCAGCTTTCCCATACCGTCAACTCCTAAGGCAACACCGCACAATTCCCGCCTAGCGGCTTAAGCACCGCTTCGGTGGCTGCGGCACGGCATCTGCGTTGCCAAAATGCTCGATAAGATATCCAGTATTATCTGCGCTTTTGGCTTAGCAGCTGCCGCACCTCGCTCGCCGTATCGGCACTTAGAATTATGCGGTATTGCCCTAACTCCTACTTCCTAACCCCTACCTAAACAAGCGAGGCACTTTATGGAATACATGACCCCCAATTTTACCAAAGATATGGTCAAGACCCACAAGATTTTGATCCCCAATATGGCCGTTACCCAGTTCCGGCTGCTGCAGGCTGCGCTGGAGTGCGAGGGCTATAATGTGGAAGTTCTGGGCAACTGCGGCAGCGAGGTCGCCCAGCTTGGCCTGAAATATGTTCACAACGATACCTGCTACCCGGCGCTGCTGGTCATCGGTCAGTTTATTGACGCGCTGAACTCCGGCAAGTATGATCTGGACCATACCGCGCTGCTCATTACCCAGACGGGCGGCGGCTGCCGTGCATCCAACTACATCAAGCTGCTGCGCAAAGCGCTGGTCAAGGCCGGGTACGGTAATATCCCGGTGGCATCGCTGAACTTTTCCGGCCTGGAAAAAGGCAGCGGCCTGCCGCTGACCCTGCCGCTGATCCGCAAGGTCATTGCCTGCATTTATTACGGCGACCTGTTGGTGGCCCTGCGCAGCCAGACCAAGCCCTATGAGAACAAGCCCGGCTCCGCTGATGCCCTGACCGAAAAGTGGATCGCCACCATCCAGAGCTGGATGCACAAGAGCATCAACTACAATGTGCATGATATGAAACGCCAGTTCGCCGTCATCTGCGCTTCTTACGCTTCGGTGCCTGTTACCCGCGTGCCGAAAGTCAAGGTTGGCGTTGTGGGCGAAATTTACGTCAAGTATTCGCCCCTGGGCAACAACGATCTGGAAAAATTCCTGGAAAGCCAGGACTGCGAAGTGAACCTGCCCGGCCTGATGGGCTTTGTGGAATACTGTGTTGCCAACATGACGCTGGACGTGGAGCTGTACGGCGGCAGCAAGGTCAAGGCAATGGCGACGGATAAGCTGCTGGACTGGATGGATTCCATCGGCTGCGCTATGAACGATGCCATGCGCAAAAGCGGCTTCTATGCGCCCGGCTCTTTCCGTGAACTGATGGAAAAACCCAAGGGCATTATCTCCCTGGGGGCCAAGATGGGCGAAGGCTGGCTGTTGACCGCCGAAATGATCGAGCTGGTGGAGGGCGGATACGAAAACATCGTTTGTGCTCAGCCCTTTGGCTGCCTGCCGAACCACATTGTAGGCAAGGGCATGATCAACCAGATCCGCGCCCGCTACCCGCAGGCCAACATCACCCCCGTGGACTATGACCCCAGCGCCACCCGCGTCAACCAGGAAAACCGCATCAAGCTGATGCTGGCCGTGGCCAAGGAGCGCCTGACCACCAAGGCTGACCCTGCCCCCGTTACGGCAGAAGAACTGGCGGGCGGCGCCCCGCAGGTGGAAACCCAGGTTCCCGCCATGCTGTAAGGCAAAATTATAAAGATAGTGAACCGCCCTGCCGAGGTACAGCGCTGCACCCGGCGGGGCGGTTTTGCCTCAGATAAAAGCGTAAAATCATACCTTGTGCGGGGCGGCATTTTGGGGTATGCTGGTAGCAGAGAAAGAGATGAAAACAGCAAAGGAGCATGTTGCAATGAAATATGATTTTACTTCCATCATGAACCGCCATGGCAAGGACGCCATTGCGGTAGATTCCGTCGGCCAGATGAACGGCTTTGCGCCCGAAGCGCCCAAACCTGGCTTTGATGTGATCCCCATGTGGGTGGCGGATATGAATTTTCCCACGGTACCCACCATCCAGCAGGCCATTATCGAGCGCGCCCAGCACCCGGCCTTTGGTTATTTTAGCGCGACCGATGAATATTATGATTCCATCATCCGCTGGCACCAGACCCGCAACGGTGTAACCGGCCTGACCAAAGAGTGCATCGGGTACGAAAACGGTGTGCTGGGCGGCGTGATCTCTGCTTTGACCAGCTTTGCTGCCCCCGGCGATGCCGTGCTGCTGCACAGCCCCACCTACATCGGCTTTACCGCCAGTGTGGAAAACAACGGCTATAAAATTGTGCACAGCCCACTGGTCAAGGATGAAAACGGTGTGTGGCGGATGGACTTTGAGGATATGGATGCCAAGATCAAGGCGAACCACATCCATGTGGCGATCTTCTGCAGCCCGCACAACCCCTGCGGCCGCGTGTGGGAGCGCTGGGAGTTGGAAAAGGCGATGGAGGTCTACCGCGCCAATGACTGTCTTGTCATTTCGGACGAAATCTGGTCGGATATCATTCTGAACGGCCACAAGCACATCCCCACCCAGTCCGTCAGCGAGGATGCCCGCAGCCGCACCGTTGCCCTGTATGCCCCCAGCAAAACCTTTAACCTGGCGGGCCTGGTGGGTAGTTACCATATTATTTATAATCCCTACCTGCGGGACCGCGTGCGTGCCAAAAGCAGCAAGCCGCACTATAATGATATGAATGTGCTTTCTATGCACGCCCTGATCGGCGCTTATAAGCCGGAAGGGTACGAATGGGTGGAGGAACTGCGGGAGACCATCAGCGGCAATGTCAACTTTGCCTGTGATTATATCACCCAGCATTTTGAAGGCGTTTCGGTCAGCAAGCCGGAGGGCACCTACATGCTCTTCCTGGATTGCACGGATTGGTGCAAAGCCCACGGGAAAATCATTGCCGAGGTGGAAAAAGCCGGCTGGAATGTGGGCGTTGCCTGGCAGGATGGCCGTATGTTCCACGGTCCCTGCGCCATCCGCATGAACCTTGCACTGCCCCTGACCCGCGTGCAGGAAGCCTTTGAACGGCTGGACAAATACGTGTTCAATGGGGAATGGGTGTGATAGGCGTAGATAAAAAATAAGGCAATACCGCATAATTCTAAGTGCCGATACGGCGAGCGAGGTGCGGCACTTAGAATTATGCGGTATTGCCCAAAAATTATTTGTCCAACTGCATCAAACCGACCTTGCGGTATACCTTGCTGACGGTACGGTTGGCAAGGCGGGCGGCACGCTCGGCACCGGATTTCAGCACGCTGTCCACATAGGCTTTGTCAGCCAGAATGCGGCCATACTCGGCCTGCACGGGGGCCAGGGCGTCGGCGGTCACTTCGGCAACGGCCAGCTTGAAATCACCGTAACCCTTGCCGGCAAACTCAGCCTCAATAGCGGCCAGGTCCTTGCCGGTAAAGGTGGAATAAATGGTCATCAGATTGGAAACACCGGGCTTGTTCTCGGCGTCAAACCGCACAACGCCGTCAGAATCGGTTACGGCGCGCTTGAATTTGCGCACAATGGTGTCCTTATCGTCGGTCATCAGCACAAAGGCGTTTGCGTTGGTGTCGGACTTGCTCATCTTTTTGGTGGGTTCGGCCAGGCTCATGATCTTGGCGCCTGCCTTGGGAACGTAACCGGCGGGCAGGGTAAAGGTATCACCGTAAATGCCGTTGAAACGGTTGGCAATCGTGCGGGCAATTTCCAGGTGCTGGGTCTGGTCCTGGCCAACGGGCACCAGATCCGCGTTATAAACCAGGATGTCGGCCGCCATCAGAACAGGGTAGGTGAACAGACCGCCGTTGACGTTATCCGGGTGCTTGGCGCTTTTATCCTTGAACTGGGTCATGCGGGAAAGTTCGCCAAACTGGGTGTTGCAGGCCAAAACCCAGGAAAGCTCGCAGTGGGCGGGAACATGGCTCTGCACAAACAGCACATGCTGTTCCGGGTCAATGCCCACAGCCAGCAGCAGGGCGGCCATCTCGCGGGTTTGACGGCGCAGGTTGGCGGGGGTCTGGCGCACGGTCAAAGCGTGCAGGTCAGCAACCATATACAGGCAGTCATAATCCGACTGCAGCAGGGCCCAGTTGCGCACCGCACCGATATAATTGCCCAACGTGGGGGTGCCGGTGGGCTGGATGCCCGAAAGAATGCGCTTGCGCTTTTCAATTTGTTCTGCCATGGTGAATACTTCCTTTCCATCTTTCAATAAAGAAAACTGCCCCCGCACAGAGAAGCGGGTGCGCCTCTGTGCAAGGGCAGGAAAGTTTTTCCTGTGGTGCCACCTTGCTTGCCGCAAACTGCGGCCGCTTACCGGGATGCAAATAACATCCCCGCCGGATAACGGTGGCTGCCGTCAACGGATACTGGGCGTTCGCGCCGTTCCCCGTGCCCTCTGCGAACCATTGTGCCGCCCCGCGTTCCGGCCTGTTCTCAGCTATCCAGGCTCTCTGTGCGTGCGCCGGCGGTTTTACTTTCGCATCACTGGTTTACAGCATGTATTGTATCACGCGGGTAAACAATTTGCAAGATGGAACTGTGCAAAAGAAGCTGACCAATGAATTTGCAAAAACGGCGTTGACAAGAAAGAGCAACATGGGTAAACTTATCTTATATATGTTTGCATATGCTGTTACATCATCACGAAAGTAGGGGTAATTTTACCATGGCTAATCCTGTACGCACCCGGTTTGCACCGTCCCCCACGGGCTATATGCATGTGGGCAACCTGCGCACCGCACTGTATACTTATCTTCAGGCCCGCCACAACGGCGGCACCTTTATCCTGCGCATTGAGGATACCGATCAGGGCCGCCTGGTGGAGGGCGCAACCGATATTATTTACAACACGCTGCGCGCCACCGGCTTGACTTGGGACGAAGGCCCGGATATCGGCGGCCCCGTCGGCCCCTATGTCCAGAGCCAGCGCATGGGCATGTTCAAACAGTATGCCGAGCAGCTGGTCAAAGCGGGCAAAGCCTACTACTGCTTCTGCACCGAGGAACGCCTGAACGACCTGCATGAGCAGCAAAAAGCCAACGGCGAAATGAGCCATTACGACGGCCACTGCCGTGACCTGCCGCAGGAGGAGATCAACGCCAAGCTGGCTGCTGGTGTGCCCTATGTCATCCGCCAGAAGATCCCTGCCGAGGGTGTGACCGGCTTTGACGATGTGGTGTACGGTCACATTGAGGTCAATAATTCCGAACTGGATGACCAGATTCTGATCAAGACGGATGGCATGCCGACCTATAACTTTGCCAACGTGGTAGATGACCACCTGATGGGCATTACCCATGTCATCCGCGGCAGCGAGTATCTTTCCAGCACGCCGAAGTACAACCTGCTGTACCAGGCGTTCGGCTGGGAGGTCCCCACCTACATCCACTGCCCGCCGGTCATGAAAGACGCACAGCACAAGCTTTCCAAGCGCAACGGCGATGCCAGCTATCAGGACCTGGTGGCAAAGGGTTATCTGCCCGCCGCTGTGCTGAACTATCTGCTGCTGCTGGGCTGGGCACCGGAAGGCGAACAGGAAATCTTCAGCCTTGACGAGATGATCAAGATCTGGGACCCTGCCCGCATCTCCAAGTCTCCTGCTATCTTTGACCCGCTCAAGCTGCGTGCCATCAACGCCGCTTACATCCGCGCCCTGCCGGCAGAAGAGTTCCGCAAGCTGGCGGACCCGTTCATTGACCAGGCGGTGCATGTGCAGATCAACCGCGACCTGCTGTGCGCGAACCTGCAGCCCCGCTGTGAGGTGCTGGAGGATATCCCGCCGCAGCTGGACTTCTTTGATGCAGTTCTGCCCATTGATGCTGAAATGTACCGCAACAAAAAGCAGAAAACCACGCCGGAATCCGCCAAGGAAGCGCTCAGCGCCCTGCTGCCCGTGCTGGAAGCCCAGACCGACTGGAGCCGCGACGCCATTTTTGAAGCCTGCAAGCAGAAAGCCGAGGCAATGGAAAAGAAGAACGGCTGGCTGCTGTTCCCGCTGGGCATTGCCCTGTCCGGCAAGGCCCGCACCCCCGGCGGCGGCACCGACCTGGCCGCCATGATGGGCAAGGAGGAGACCCTGCGCCGCCTGAACGCAGCGATCGAAGCCCTGTAACAAGCCCAGATACCAGCGCCGTTTTCCCGCCCGGAAAGCGGCGCTTTTTGGTACGGTGGAACTGCACAAATACACTTGCACATTTTGGTGCAGCGTGCTATGATTGGGGCAGTTAGTTAAGGCAATACCGCATAATTCTAAGTGCCGATACGGCGAGCGAGGTGCGGCAGATGCTAAGCCAAAAGCGCAGATAATAC
>NZ_PSQF01000061.1:0-17004 GCF_003324125.1 Subdoligranulum sp. APC924/74
GCATCTGCGTTGCCAAAATGCTCGATAATGTCGGGTTGCGGTACCCGCATCGTGCTTCGGGGGCAAAAGCCCCTCGCACTCTGCGACCGCTGCCCCTGCTTCGGTTCGCTGTTTCCGCCACTGGCGGCGCTCACCTTTGCAGCATCCAGTATTATCTGCGCTTTTGGCCTAGCAGCTGCCGCACCTCGCTCGCCGTATCGGCACTTAGAATTATGCGGTATTGCCTTAACATTTGCGTTTGCAATCTATTCTGCTTACCCCAAAATTGCAAAGCTCTGTGCACCCAGCACCAGCTCATCGCCCTTCACTTCGGCTTTGCCGATCACATGCAGCACGCGGGTACCGTCTTCCAGTTTCAGGGGTAGTTCTGCTTCCTCGCGGGCGGGGTTCACCGCGCAGATCAGCTTGCCGCGCTCCCAGGCAAACGGGCGGTAGCTGCCCTTTGCCTTGGGGGCAAACCGCACATGGAACGGCGCATCGGAATCCAGATCCCGGTGGCTGTGGCGGAAGTTCAGCACCCCCTGCACGGTATGCCACAGGCTGTCAGGGTCTGCCTGCTGGGCAGCCACGGTGGGGGCGTCCGCGGCATCGTCCACCGGCAGGTACAGCTTGTCGGCTGCGGCGGTAGAAAATCCCTTGTTGGCGCTGTTATCCCACTGCATGGGGGTGCGGGAACCGGTGCGGAAATAGCCGCCCTCCTTGGTGGGCAGCGGCAGATAGCGCATGCCGATCTCATCGCCATAATACACAAACGGTGCGCCGGGCAGGGTAAACAGCATGGCGTAAGCAATTTTCAGCTCATCCGGGGTCAAACCGGCGGAGGGGCGGATGGTATCATGGTTGCAGGTAATCAAGCAGTACAGGCCGTCCTTGCGGGTCGCCTTGTAGCTGGGCAGCCAGTCATCCAGGAACTTGTCAATACCCGTGCCGGAATCCGCACAGAAATACGCCTTGCCGATGTTATGCGGGTCAGAATCTATTGCGCCATCATAATTGCGCATCAGCCAGCTGTAGCCATTGCCCTGCCATTCCAGCATAAAGTCCATATCAAAGCCGTTTTTCAGGGACTGGCGCGGCTGGTTCCATTCGCTCAACAGAGCGGCTTCGGGGTATTCCTTGTCCAGCATAGCGGCAATATCGCGCCAGATGGCACAGGTATACTTTTTGTGGTGGGTATCATTCTTGACCAGGCTGGATGCCATATCCACACGGAAACCATCGCAGCCCATATCCAGCCAAAAGCGCATCACATCCTTCACGGCTTCCACCGTTGCGCGCGGGCCGGGGGCGTCGGTGGGCATTTGCCACTTTTCGCGGCACTTGCCGTAACCATAGTTCAAAGCAGGCTGGCACTTGAAGAAGTTCAAAATATAAGTACCGTTGCGGTCGGTCTCGCCGCCAATGAACGGCATACCGTCACCGGCGCTAAAGCAGGAGTCCGTCCAGATATAGCGGTCGGAATACTCATTCTTTTCCGGCTTGCTGCTCTCCTTAAACCATGCGTGTTCCTCGCTGGTATGGCCGGGCACCAGGTCCAGCAGCACATGGATGCCCTTGGCATGAGCTGCTTCAAACAGCGCCTTGGCATCCGCGTTGGTGCCATAGCGGGGGGCAATCAACTTATAATCGCGCACATCATACCCGGCGTCCTTGAACGGGGAATCAAAGCAGGGGTTGATCCAAAGGGCGTTGCACCCCAGCTCTTTGATGTAATCCAGCTTTTCGATAATCCCCTTCAGATCGCCGATGCCATCCCCGTTGGTATCATAAAAGCTTTGGGGGTAAATTTCGTAAAAAACTGCGTCTTTCAGCCATTGTTTCAAAACAATCCCTCCTATTATTTTCTGTCCCTCTGCGCGGAATCCGGCGCACCGTATGGTTCCCGCTGCACCGGGCAAAGTTCCACTTTTATCATACGGTTCCGCACGGCAGTTGTCAATCACCTTTCACAAAAACAGACGCAGATATTTTTAATTTTCTGGTGCCGGTGCACAATTTTGTCCGCTTATGGTGCATTCTGCTGCGTAACGCTGCTGTTCAGCATCCGGGCAAATTCGCGCGCAGCTGCGTTGGGAACACGGCCGCCATCCTGCACCAGCACAACATGACGGGTGGGGATTTCCTCTTTCAACTGGATGGTAAACACATCCCCCGCGGCCAGGGCGTCCTTGGCAAAATTCTGCGGCACATACCCCAGCCCCAGCCCGCTTTTGACCAGCGGCACCACCTGGTCGGTGGTAGCGGCCTCAGTATCCGGCTGCAAAACAAGATTGTTGCTTAAGTAAAACTGGTTATAGAATGCATAGGTCATCGTCTCGCTGCCCAGGCAGATCAGAGGGTATTGCTGCAGTTCTTTCAGCGCCCAGCGGCGGCCCTGCAAAAATTCAAAGTTCCTGCCGGCAATCAGAATTTCCTGGAACGGCATCAGCAGGGTACGGCGCATCGTGGATTCCAACCGGGCCGGGGTGGTGATCACACAAAGATCCACCAGCCCGCGCCCCAGCGCACGGATGGCCTGCGGGGTGGAATGGTTGGCAATGCGCAGCCGCACGCCGGGGTAACGCCGGTGGAATTCCCGCAGCTTATCCAGCAAAAACACATTCAAAGCGGTCTCGCTGGCGCTAATGGTCAGCGCGCCGCTTTCCAGCGCGGTAATGCCCGCCAGCTCGCTTTCCCCCGCCTGCAGCTGCTCCTGGGCGATTTCCACGTGGGCAAACAGCACCTCGCCCTCCGGCGTCATCGTCACGCCGCGGGTGCTGCGCACCAGCAGCTTGCAGCCCAGCTGTTCCTCCAGCCGGTTCAGGGCGCGGGTCACATTGGGCTGGCTCATGCGCAGCACATTGGCCGCGCGGGTTATACTGTGATATTTGCAGACATAGTAAAATAAGCGGTAATATTCATAGTTTACATTCACAGTTTTTCCTCTTTTCCTGCGTTTTGCCATATCAAATACAAATATTTTGCATGCGAAACATATATTTTACAAATGTACTTTCCGACAGTATAATACAAACCGTTCCAGAAAACAAGGCATACCGGCAGGGTTCGTGCATACTCCCCCCAGGGTGTACCTGAAACGTCGAAAATTTAGAAACGCGGCCGGATTCCGCGTTAAAAATCCTTGGAATCCACAAAAGATTCCTGCGGCTTTTTGCCTCGAATCCATCGCACATTTGCGAAATCTTCGTCATTTTCTTCGTTTTCAGCTACACCAGGTAAGCAAGCGGCCCTGCCGGTATTGCCCAGGAAGGATGACACCATGCAGTATCAGGATATGACAAAAAAAGAAATGCAGCGGGAATACCACCGTCTGTGCCAGCGCTACAATGAGTACGAACAGCAGGGCCTGCAGCTGGATCTTTCCCGCGGAAAGCCTGCGCCGGAGCAGCTGGCACTTTCGCAGCGCATGCTGGGTGAACTGAACTCCCGCAGCGTGCTGGACAGTGAGGATGGCACCGACTGCCGCAATTACGGCGGGCTGGACGGCATTCCCGAAGCAAAAGCCCTGCTGGCCGGTATGATCGGCGCGCGGCCGGAGCAGGTCATGGTGGGCGGCAACAGCAGCCTGACCATGATGTTCGATATTCTCAGCCACGCCATGCTGGACGGCCTGCTGGGCGCAGAGCCGTGGGTGCAGGTCAAGGACCGCAAGTTCCTTTGCCCCGTGCCGGGTTATGACCGCCATTTTGCCATGACGGAGCATTTCGGCTTCCAGCTAATCCCCATCCCCATGCACAATGATGGCCCCGATATGGACATGATCGAAGACCTGGTCCAGCGGGATGCTTCCATCAAAGGCATCTGGTGCGTACCCAAGTACCAGAACCCCACCGGCATTGTGTTCAGCCCCATGGTGGTGGAGCGCTTTGCCCACCTGCAACCCGCAGCGCCGGATTTCCGCATTTTCTGGGATAACGCCTACTGCGTGCATGACCTTTACCCCAACGCCCCGGCCGTCCTGCCAGACATCCTGTCCGCCTGCGCCAATGCCGGGCACCCGGATATGGTGTATGAGTTCTGCTCCACCAGCAAGGTTTCCTTCCCCGGTGCAGGCATCAGCGCCGTGGCGGCAAGTTCCGCCAACCTGATCGATCTGCGCAAAGTGTGGAAGTTTGCCACCATCGGCCCCGATAAGCTCAACCAGCTGCGCCAGGCACGTTTTTTCCGCAATGAAAGCGGCATTGAAGCCCATATGGCACGCCATGCCCGCCTGCTGCGCCCCAAGTTCGAGCAGGTCATCTCCATTTTCCGCGAGGAACTGGACGGCAGCGGCATTGCCAGCTGGACGGAACCCCGCGGCGGCTACTTCCTTTCCTTCGATACCATGCCGGGCTGCGCGGCCCGCACGGTGGAGCTTTGCCGCCGGGCCGGTGTCAAATTCACCCCCGCCGGTTCCACCTGGCCCTATGGCCGCGACCCGCAGGACAGCAACATCCGTATTGCCCCCAGCTTTGCCAGCGCCGAGGAGATCGAACCTGCGGCCCGGCTGTTTACCATCTGCGTGCGGCTTGCCACACTGGAAAAGCTGGCGGCTACCCGCTTTGCATCCGAAACCGCCTTTGGCGCGGAGCGCATCGCCTGAATCTCCGCTCCTTGGCAGTTTTGCACAAACACCGTACCTTTCCCTCACCACCAAAACCGCATAAAACTGCAAGATTTGTTTGAAATCAAGAACTTTTCCGTATTTTTTGTCATTAAATTCAGCAATTAGCTCAATTTTCAGTGCGCTTTATTGTGCATCATGCACAGTATTTTTAATCTGTCAGAATTACGGAATATCCAAAAGGCAGAATGTGCGGCAAGGGACTTACAAATGGCGGGGAATGGTGGTATTATGGCGGCATAAAGAACGCAGTAAGGAGGGTGCGGAAGCGGAACATCGCCGTTTCCCCCTTCTGTTTTTCTCCTTGGTGCGCTTTTTATCAGATAAATTCAAAACATAAAGCCAGCCCGGCGCACAAGCTGCCCCGCTGGCCAGAGGAGGCGGAATAATGAACGAACTGACCGCCGCCTTAAAAGAGGAGCTTAACGTTGATACGGCGTTTACCCTTCCCATTTTTGGCGGCATCGACATCCCGGAATCCATCGCGGTAAGCTGGGGCATCATGGCGTTTTTGGTGATCGTTTCGATTTTGCTCACACGCAATCTCAAGGTCAATCATATCAGCAAGCGCCAGGCCATCCTGGAAACCGCTGTGGTAACCATGGATAACTTCTTCAAAGATCTGCTGGGCGAAGCCGGCAAACAGTATGTGCCGTACCTGATCACGGTTGCACTGTACATTGCCTGCTCCAACCTGATCGGCATCATTGGTCTCAAGCCCCCCACAAAGGACCTGAATGTTACCGCAGCGCTGGCTATTATGAGCATTGTGCTGATCGAATATTCCGGCATCCATGCAAAGGGCGGCAAGCGATTTGTACACAGCCTGGCGGAACCCATTGCCCTGATGACCCCCATGAACATTCTGGAAATCGCCATCCGGCCCACCAGCCTGTGCATGCGTTTGTTCGGCAACGTTCTGGGCGCATTTGTCATCATGGAACTCATCAAACTGGTGGTTCCGGTTTTTGTCCCCGCAATTTTCAGCCTGTATTTTGATTTGTTTGACGGTCTGATCCAAACCTATGTGTTTGTCTTCCTGACCTCCCTGTTCATGAAAGAAACGATGGAATGACCTGCGTTTTCTTTCCCACTTTTACATTATTATAAAAAGGAGTAATTTATTATGGCAAGTTTGGTAGCTTTGGGCGCTGGCATCGCAGCACTGACCGGCATTGGCGCCGGCATCGGCATTGGCATTGCAACCGGTAAGGCAGCGGAGGCCATCAGCCGCCAGCCGGAAGCTGAAAGCAAGATCAGCAAGAACCTGCTGCTGGGCGCCGCCCTGGCAGAAGGCACCGCCATTTTCGGCTTCGTTGTTGCCCTGCTCATCATCCTGTTCCTGGGCTGATAACGGAGGCATAAACGATGCTGACACTGAATTTGAATATTCTGTGGACGGTCGTCAACATTCTGGTTCTGTTTGTTCTGCTGCGCAAGTTTTTGTACCGTCCCGTTATGAACGTGATTGAGCAGCGCCAGAAGCAGATCGATGATGCGATCGCCGATGCAGAAGGCAAAAAGAACGACGCACAGGCTGTTTTGGCACAGGCGCAGGATAAACTGCAGAATGTGGATACCGAAGCTGCCCAGCGCCGCGAAGCCTACGAAAAGCAGGCTGAAAAAGAGAAAGAACAGCTTTTGCAGGACGCCCAGCGCCAGGCAGATGCGATTGTGGCCGAAGGCAAAGCCGCTGCCGAAGCAGAGCATGCCCGCCGCCTGCGCGATGCCAATGCTGAAACTTCCGCCCTGGCCCGCGATATGTGTGAAAAGCTGCTGGCGCGCAACCTGACGCAGCAGGACGATGCACGCCTGCTGGATGACCTGCTGCAGAAAGCGGGGGACAGCAATGGCAAGTGAATTCAGCCGCGAATTTTTCTCCGCCAACCGCATTGTAAAGGCCGACCTGCACTGCGCCCGCCAGCCGCGGGAACAGGACCTTGATAAGATCAAGGCCGAGCTGAAATCCCTGTACGATGCAACCGAAGTCCTGCTGGATGTCAGCGTGGATGAAAGCCTGCTTTCCGGCTATGTATTGCAGGTGGGCGACCGTGTGTTTGATAACTCCGGCCGCCATGCCCTGGACCAGATGACCGGCGACAAGCCCGACCTGGCCACCCTGAAGACCCGCGTAGAGGACTACAAGCCCGCCGCCAACACTGCCGAGGGAGGCACGGTTGTGTCCGCTGCCGACGGCATTGTTACCGTTGAAGGCATGGACCGCGCCGTGTACGGCGAAATTGTCACCTTTGAAAACGGTGCCAAGGGCATGGTGGAAAGTGTTGAGCCTTCCCACCTGGGCATTATGCTGTTTGATGGTGCCGAATCCGTTGGCGTGGGCACCCTGGTGACCCGTACCGGCAAGCGCGCCGGTATCCCCGTCGGCGAAGCTTTCCTGGGCCGCGTCATCAACCCGCTGGGCGAGCCCATCGACGGCAAGGGTGCCATCGAAGCCGTTGGTTACAACCCCATCGAGAAGCAGGCCCCCGGCATTCTGGAGCGCCAGAGCGTGGACACCCCGCTGCACACCGGCATTCTGTCCATCGACTCGATGTTCCCCATCGGCCGTGGCCAGCGTGAGTTGATCATCGGCGACCGCCAGACCGGCAAGACCTCCATCGCCACCGATACCATCCTGAACCAGAAAGATACCGGCGTGCTCTGCATCTACGTTGCCATCGGGCAGAAGGCTTCCTCCATTGCCCGCGTGGCCGAGGACCTGAAAAAGCATGGCGCTATGGGCTACACCACCATTGTGGCCGCCACCGCCAGCGACAGCGCCCCCCTGCAGTACATTGCCCCGTATGCCGGCACCGCACTGGCCGAATATTTTATGGCCCAGGGCAAGAGCGTGCTGATCGTCTATGACGACCTTTCCAAGCACGCCGTGGCATACCGTGCCATTTCCCTGCTGCTGCGCCGCTCCCCCGGCCGTGAGGCTTACCCCGGCGACGTTTTCTACCTGCATTCCCGTCTGCTGGAACGTTCCTGCCGTATGCGGGACGACCTGGGCGGCGGTTCCATCACCGCACTGCCCATTGTTGAAACCCAGGCAGGCGATGTTTCCGCCTACATTCCCACCAACGTTATTTCCATCACCGATGGCCAGATCTTCCTGGAGACCGCACTGTTCAACGCAGGCAACCGCCCGGCTGTCAACGTTGGCTTGTCGGTTTCCCGTGTCGGCGGCGCTGCCCAGACCAAGGCCATGAAAAAGGCCAACGCCAACCTGCGTATCGAGCTGGCCCAGTACAAGGATATGGAATCCTTCTCGCAGTTCAGCTCTGACCTGGACGCTGAGACCCGCCGCCAGCTGGAACACGGCAAGGCTTTGATGGAACTGCTGAAACAGCCGCTGTACCAGCCCAAATCCGACGCCGAGCAGGTCGTTTTGCTGACCCTCGCCGCCCACGGCGTGCTCGACGAGATCAAAACCGGCGAGCTGCGCCAGAAAACCTCCGCATTTGTGCGTCAGTTCCGCACGGACCCGTCCGGCGTGATGGACGAGATCCAGGCTTCCGGTAAGCTCAGCCCCGAACAGGTGCAGACCATCCTGAACGCCTGGAACGCATTTGCGGGAGGCGATGCCCATGCCATCCACTAAGCTGCTCAAGGAGCGTATTGAGAGCATTCAGGACACCATGAAGATCACCAATGCCATGTACCTGATCTCCTCCTCCAAGCTGCGCAAGGCACGCAAAAATTACCAGTCGGTTTCGCCTTACTTTGAGCGCATGCAGATGACGATGACCCGCGTGCTGCCCCACCTGCCGGAAGAACCGGTCCACCCGTTCTTCCACACCCGCAACCCGGAATCTCCGCGCCGCGCCTATCTGGTGCTGACGGCGGACAAAGGCATGGCCGGTGCGTACAACCAGAACCTGCTCAAGTTTCTGAAATCGCACTGCGGCGATGACCCCAAGGCCCGCTTTTATGTGGTGGGCCAGACCGGCTACCGCGCCCTGCTGCACAAGGACCCCCGCCTGGTGGAAGATTTTCTGTACAGCGGCCAGGCCCCCACATTGCAGCGTGCGCGTGACATCACGGCGGACATGATCGATACGTTCAAGGCGGATGAGGTGGATGAGGTTTACCTCATCTACACCAAGATCCAGAACGCCCTGACCGCTGAACCGGTCATGCTGCAGCTGCTGCCGCTGGAACGCTCCCACTTTGCGCCGCTGCCGCCCGCACTGGGCGATCCCCATGGCGAGGTTGAGCTGTTCCCCGATGCGTGGTCGGTGTTCAAGCAGATGGCTCCCATCTACATGCACGGCATGATCTTCGGTGCCATGACCGAGAGCTATTGCGCCGAGCAGAGCGCCCGCATGACCGCCATGGATTCCGCCACCAAGAGCGCCACCGATATGATTCACGCGCTCCAGCTGGAGTATAACCGCACCCGCCAGGGTGCAATCACCCAGGAGATCACCGAGATCATCGGCGGTGCTTCTGCTGTGCAAACCAGCGACTATTAAACTTTTTGCACTGTATCCCCTATCGGGATACAATATTCAAACATTTATCTACTTCTGAAATTAAGGAAGAGGCTATCGTATGACACAGGGAACAATTATTCGTGTAGCAGGCCCCGTGGTGGACGTTCAGTTCACCGAGGGCAAGCTGCCTGCCCTGCAGGAAGCGCTGACAGTGACCGCTGAGGGCACCGAGCGCACGATGGAAGTAACGCAGCATGTGAACGAAACCACCGTTCGCTGCATTATGCTTTCTGCCAGCGAGGGTCTTGGCAAGGGGATGACCGTGAACGCACTGGGCCACGGCCTGACTGCCCCGGTGGGCGAAGCCACCCTGGGCCGCATGTTTGACCCCCTGGGCCGCCCCATTGACGGCAAAGGCCCCATGGCCGCAGACGTCCCTACCTGGCCCATCCATCGCAAGGCCCCCGGCTTTGAGGACCAGAAACCTGCAACCGAAATTCTGGAAACCGGCATCAAGGTCATTGACCTGCTGGCACCGTATGCCAAGGGCGGCAAGATCGGCCTGTTTGGCGGCGCCGGTGTTGGCAAAACCGTGCTGATCCAGGAGCTGATCCACAACGTAGCCACCGAGCACGGCGGCTACTCCATCTTTACCGGCGTTGGCGAGCGCAGCCGTGAGGGCTGTGACCTTTGGGGCGAAATGAACGCTTCCGGCGTTCTGAACAAGACCGCCCTGATCTTCGGCCAGATGAACGAACCGCCGGGAGCCCGTATGCGCGTTGCCGAAACCGGCCTGACCATGGCAGAATACTTCCGCGAGGAAAGCCACAAGGACGTGCTGCTGTTTATTGACAACATCTTCCGTTTTGTGCAGGCCGGCTCCGAAGTTTCCGCCCTGATGGGCCGTATGCCCTCCGCCGTTGGTTACCAGCCCACGCTGGCCAACGAGCTGGGTGCCCTGCAGGAGCGTATCACTTCCACCCGTGATGGGTCCATCACCTCGGTTCAGGCCGTTTATGTGCCTGCCGACGACCTGACCGACCCCGCCCCGGCCACCACCTTTGCCCACCTGGATGCCACTACCGTTCTGTCCCGTAAGATCGTGGAACAGGGTATCTACCCCGCCGTGGATCCGCTGGATTCCACCAGCCGCATCCTGGAAGCAGACATTGTGGGCGAGGAGCATTATCGCGTGGCCCGCAAGGTACAGGCTACCTTGCAGCGCTACCAGGAACTGCAGGACATTATCGCCATCCTTGGCATGGACGAACTGGACGACAACGATAAGCTGACCGTTGCCCGCGCCCGCAAAATCCAGAAATTCCTGTCCCAGCCGTTCTTCGTTGCCGAGAACTTTACCGGCCTGCCGGGCAAATATGTGCCCCTGGCCGAAACTGTCAAGGGCTTTGCCGCCATCGTGGACGGTCAGGTCGATGATCTGCCCGAATGGGCGTTCTTCAACGTGGGCACGCTGGACGATGCTCGCAAGAAGGCTGCCGAAAAGGGCGGTGTGGCCTGATGGAAAAGTTCGTTCTGAACATCACGGCCAGCAGCGGCGAGTTTTTCCAGGGCGAGTGCGAAAGCCTGACCCTGCCCACCGCTGACGGCCAGTACGGCGTACAGGCCGGACACAGCCCGGTGCTGGTTGCCCTGGAAATGGGCATCATGCAGTTCACCGTGAACGGCGAAACCCGCAGCGTACTGGTAGGCGATGGCATTGCCGAAGTGACCCCCACTTACGTTGTGCTGCTGGTCGACAGCGCCGAGCGCCCGGAGGATATCGATAAGAACCGTGCCGAGGCCGCCCGCATCCGCGCCGAGGAACGCTTGCAGCACAAGCAGAGCATGCACGAGTATTACCAGAGCAAGATTGCCCTGAACCGTGCCATGCAACGCCTGCAGGCTACTGCAAAATACAACCGCTGATTACCTTCCAACAAAGTTGCCACCCGTTCTGTGCAGGGGATCCCTGCGCAGAGCGGGTGGCTTTGTTTTATCCTGTATCTGCTTTTCGTCTTAATTTGTCTTACTTGTTATAGTAATTTTATGTCAAAATTAAGATTCAGTCTTTTTCTTGTTGACAAAGCAGCCCAAACTGTGTACAATCAGCAGTAAGGGAATGTCTTTCCCCCTCCCGGCCCATACTATGGTGTAGATACGCCATAACCATGTCCGGCAAACAGCAGCGGAACACGCTGCTTTACAGTCATAATTAAAGGAGGGAACCTTTTTATGGTTACCAAAATCAGCAATAATGATCTTTCCCAGGCCAAAGCACAGGGCGTGGCCATTCTGGATTTTTCTGCAACCTGGTGCGGTCCCTGCCAGATGCTTGCCCCGGTCCTGCATGAGCTTGCCGATGAAGTTGGCAGCAAAGCCGCATTTTACAGCATTGATGTGGACGAAAACCGCCAGCTTGCCACCGAATACGGCATTTCCAGCATCCCCTGCCTGGTCGTACTGAAAAACGGCCAGGAATCCGCCCGCAGCGTCGGTTTCCTGCCCAAGCAGGCTTTGCAGGATATGTTGGATAAGTATATTTGAGAGATACGCACGGCCTAAAAAGGAGCAGTTCCCCTTCAGCGCAGCGGGCGCACATTGTGCGCCCCTACGGGTGGGGGTGCACCATAAATATTGCCGCACATTATAAAATGCACTGTAGGGAACGGTCTTGACCGTTCCGAAAGCATGAGGAGAATACCATTCTTACTTTTGCTGCTACCTACAACACGATTTGGCTTCCCTTGAGGGAAGCTGTCCGCGCTGCGGACTGAAGGGTGGTTCCTTAAGCAGGGCCTAAATATTTACATTGTCCGCCACCCCGGCGGCCAGAGGCCTCTGTGTCCGCAGATGCATTTCGGAGGCCTCGCCCTACCGTGTAATTACCAACAAATGCTCAGTAAATTTTACGCCCGTCCGGGGCGTCGGAGACGCTGCCCCCTACAAGCGTTTATTGCTTCGTTGCAAATTTCCAGTGCTCAACGTTGCAATGTTCCCGGCGGGGTCGGGTAACCCCGCCCTACCGGTTATTTTATGTCCGCAATGCATAATAAATTGCGCTGTAGGGAACGGTCTTGACCGTTCTGGCACCACAAAACATCTGCTCAAACCAACCTCGCCGCTCCCTTTCCCCACCTCCAATTCCTAATTCCACATTACCTCCTCGCTCCTACTTCCTAACTCCTAACTAAAAAACGCCATGCTTTCTTCGGAAAGCATGGCGTTTTTCTTATTTCACTTTTTCCTCAATTGCGCAGGCATCATAGGGTTTCAGCTCCATGCTGCCCAAAACGTTTTTGCCGCTCAACAGGTCTGCACCGGATTCCACCTGCACCTTAACTGCGCTCTGGGTGGTGTTGATGTAGAAATGGTAGCGCGCGTTCTCGCTTTCGCGGCAGTGGTATTCCACCCCCTGCGGCAGGTCACGCAGGTGCACCTTGGCATCGGCCAAAGCTGCACGCAGCACCGCGGCGTTGCCGGCATCATCCAGGCGCGCACCGATGTAATAAGCGTGCCCCTTGCCGAACACATGGTGGGTCACAGCCGCATGGCCGGAATAGAAATCCTGTCCATACACAGCCACCACCTCGGTACCCTCGGCAGGCTGCAACAGTTCGCAGTAATCCTTGATGCTGCTCTGCTGGCTGCTCTTGACCCAGATGGCACGGTTGCCCTCGCCGGGGTACAGGGTGTCCAGTTCGCTTGCGGTCACGCCAAACACTTCGCGCAGGCCGTCACCGGGGAACCCGCCCAGCCAACACAGGGTGCTTTCATCCACATAGCCCAGCAGATAGGTGGCCACAACGGTGCCGCCGTTTTCCACATATTCGCGGATCTTTTGTGCAAAACCAGGCTTGGTCATAAACAGCATGGGCAGCACCACCAGCTTATAGCGGTTCAGGTCTGCATCCACGCCCACAACGTCGGTTTCCACACCGCAGTGGTTCAGCTGGGCGTACAGCTGGCAGCAGGTTTCGCGCAGATTCTTCTGCTTGATCTGCATGCCCCAGGCGTCATCCAGCGCCCAGCGGTTGTCCCAGTCAAAGATCATGGCCGCGTCCGCTTTGGGCAGGCTGCCGCACACCGGGGTCAGGGCGGCCAGGGCTTCGTTGGTGGCGGTCACTTCGTTGAACACGCGGGTATCATCGCGGCCATCGTGGTCAACAACCGCGCCGTGGAACTGCTCAGAGCCGCCGCGGCCCTTGCGCCACTGGAAGTACTGCACGCCGTCCGCACCACAGGCCACTGTCTGGATAGCGCTCATCCGGTTCACGCCGGGGCGCTTGAGCTTATTATACTCGTGCCAGTTCACCAGGCTGGGGGTACTTTCCATCAGCAGGAACGGCTTGTCCGGCTTGCAGCCGCGGATCAGCGCATGATCAAACGCCGTCATGCCCGCCGTCACGGTGGTGCTGCGGTCGGGGCGCCCCCAATGGGGGTAACTGTCCCAGCAGACAAAATCCAGCTCTCTTTGCAGCTTGTGGTAGTCCAATCCGGGGAAGTACTCCATCAGGTTCGTGGTAATGGGCACATTGGGGGTTCGCTTGCGCAGGATCGCCGTTTCGCTGTGTACATAGTCCATCATGTTCCAGGTGGTAAAGCGCCGCCAGTCCAGCTTCAGGCCGTTCAGGCTCTGCTCCCCGTTATCAAACGGCGGCTCCACCTCGTCAAAGCTGTCGTAGTGGTGGCTCCAGAAGCTAGTCCACCAGGCATGGTTCAGGGCATCAATGGTATGATACTTTTCTTTCAGCCAGCCGCGGAAGCGCTCTTGGCACAGCGGGCAGTAGCATTCACCGCCCAGCTCATTGGAAATATGCCACAAGATCAGGCCGGGGTGGTCGCCCACAGCGTCGATCATGTGGTTCAGCAGCTCCTCTACCTTCTGGCGGTAGATGGGGCTGGTCAGGCAGTGGTTGTGGCGCATGCCCTGGTGGTCCCGCACACCGTTGGACTGCACGCGCAGCACTTCGGGGTATTTGCGTGCCAGCCAGTTGGGCTTTGCACCAGTGGGCGTTGCCAGCTCGGTATAAATGCCCTGGTCATACAGTCGATCCATGATCTCGCGCAGCCAAGTAAAGTTATATTCCCCCTCGCGCGGCTCATATGCTGCCCAGGCAAACACACCCAGCGTAACGCTGTTCATTCCGGCCTTTTTCATCATGCGGATGTCCGCTTCAAGAATATCCGGGCGGTCCAGCCATTGATCCGGGTTATAATCGCCGCCGCACAGCATCACAGGGGCTTTGGTGATAAAGTTCATAGTGGATTCCCTTTCCTCTACACTGTAAAGCATAAAACAAAAATTAGGAATCGGAAACCCGAAAGACGGAACTGGCGGTCTGCACCGAAATTCCTCATTCCTGATTTCCAATTCCTAATTATAGTAGATTCTGCAGCTATTGTGCCATGTGCCGTTGATGCAAAGGTTTAGCCCTTTGCTGCACCGGAGGTAATGCCCTCAACATAGAACTTCTGCATAATGACAAACAGGATGGAGATGGGGACAGCCACCAAAACACCGCCTGCGCAGAAACGGGAGAAGTAGCTGTTGACCAAAGCCTTTTGCAGCATGTTGTACAGGCCGATTGCCACCGTCCAGTCCGACGAAACGCCGGAGTTCAGGATCATCTTTGCCACAACAAAGTCGGTCCACGGCGTCAGGAAGGAGCTGATAATGGTGTACACCAGGATCGGGCGGGACATCGGGATGACGATCTGGAAGAAGATGCGCGCTTCCGAAGCGCCGTCCAGCTTGGCGGCCTCACGCAGTGCCACAGGCACCGTATCAAAAAAGCCCTTACAGATCAGGTAGCCCAGGCCGGAAGAGCCCGCGTATACCATGATCAGACCGGCGTAAGAGTTGGTCAGGTTCATGTACTTCAAAACAAAGTACACAGCGATCATGGCCAGAACGCCGGGGAACAGGTTGACGGTAACGGACAAGTTCTGCAGCAGCTTGCGGCCCTTGAAGCGGCAGCAGCTTATGGCGTAAGCCACCATCAACACAAAGCAGGTGGAGATCACACAGTTAAAGCATGCCACAACCAGGGTGTTCATGAACCAGCGCGGGAACTGTGCAACAGAGTCCGGCTGTGTCATAATGCTGACGTAGTTCCACATGGTAAAGCTTTCCGGCACAAAGCGGGTAAAGTTGATGCCCTTATCGGTGGAGAACGAGGTCAGCAGCAGCCAGGCGATGGGTACCAGCCAGATAAAAGCCAGCAGCGCCAGCACCAGATGGCGGATGACGGAGAAGATGCCTTTTTTCACTTTGCCCTGCTTGAGTTGCTTTTGCGCAGCGGCAGAGGGTACAGCAGTGGTACTCAAGAGAACGTCGCCTCCTTCTTATTGATAAAGTGGAAGCATACAACCGTAAACACGGCGCACACAATGAACACCATAATGCCCAGCACGGCAGCCATCTTGTAGTTGTAGTAATCCTGCGTCAAGCGGAACAGCCAGGTAACCAGCAGGTCAATTTCCTTTGCGTTGGACTGTGCAAGGGCCTGATTCTGGGTTACAAACACACCCTGCGTGAGCAGGTAAATGACGTTGAAGTTGTTGACGTTCTTGACGAAATCCGTTACCAGAGAGGGACCCTGCACGCTGAACAGGTAGGGCAGCTTGATGCGGAAGAACATCTGCACCGGGTTGGCGCCGTCAATGCGGGCGGCCTCGATCATGTCAGCGGGAATGTTCATCAGCACGCCGGTAGCAATCAGCATCTGGTACGGCACGCCGATCCAGATATTGATCATGATGATGGTGAACATGGCCCAGCCCGGCTGGGTCAGGAACGGAATGTAAGAAAGGCCCTTATCCAGCAGGCCGATGTTATGCAGGAAGTCGGTAACGCCGGCATTGGCCATCATGGTATTGAAAATACCGTTGTTGGAGAAGAAGTTGCGCACCAGCAGCAGCGTAACGAACTGCGGCACCGCAATGGTCACCATGAACAGGGTACGCCAGAACTTGGGGAACTTGGTCTTTTTGTCGTTGATGAACATTGCCATCAAAATGCCGCCAAAGAAGTTGGTAAAGGTGGCAAAGAATGCCCAAACCAACGTCCAGGTTAAAACCTTGGCAAAGGAATAACTAAACGTGGAGGTCATTCCGCCGCCGCCAAACAGGGTAAAGAAGTTGTTCAGCCCAACCCAGGTAAACAGTTCATTGGGCGGCATGTGCTGCTGGTCATAGTTGGTGAACGCAACGGCGATCAGGATGAACAGCGGCACAATGGTGAACACCACAACGCCCAGAACCGGCAGGGTGAGCAGGGTCACATAGAACTTTTCGTTCAGGTAAACGTTGATGTCCTGCACAAAGTTGTTGGTCTTTTTGCCAGCTTCACGGATCTTCTGCAGCTGATAGTTGGAAGATACCACCATCATGGCCGCTGCAATCAGGGCCGCGATCACGATAAAGGCGATCATGCTCATCAGCAGGATTTCAAACGAGTTATCGTAATCGTTTACAACGTTTTTCATCGTGGCAACATCGAACACCATCTCCATTTTTACGGTGCCGAGGGTGCCGAACTTTGCCAGGTTGGGTACGCCAAAGAATGCCAGGAAATACAGCGCAAAGCCCTGTACAAATGTGACCAGAAGCGCCTTCATCAGCTGGCCGTGGCCAATGTAGCCCAGACCCCATACAAAGAAGGATAGTTTGGTAAAGATATCGCCGTGCACAAAGTCATGACCAAATTTCTGCAAAAAATTGGGTTCCTTTGGTTCCGTGTGCAGGGCCGCAGCAGCGGATTTTGCCACAGGAATCTCTCCTTTCCAACGCGGTTACGCCAAACGGCCCACACGCGCCCGGCAACCGTTCCGGACCGTTTGTGGGCCGTTGTTTTAGTGTATCAATGCAGCTTTTTTCGTTTTAAGGCAATACCGCATAATTCTAAGTGCCGATACGGCGAGCGAGGTGCGGCAGATGCTAAGCCAAAAGCGCAGATAATAC